>JAJRTH010000036.1 GCA_024278375.1 archaeon
ATAGATACTGTTAGTGAATACGGTGGCCTCGAAAAGATCAGGAGATATGTGGAAGAGCAGGGTGGAAATCTAACCCAATTGCAATTGTCGGCCTTCCAATGAAGATACCCCGCAGCTTGCTGCGGTTGGGTTCTTCATTTTGGAACTTATGCAACGGACAAATTACGTATTTCATTTCAAAGAAAAGAAAACATAAAAAAATTTTTGAAAATTTTTGAAGAATTGCAGTATAACAAATTGACTGCCGATTTAGAGGAAATCGAAAGACTAGATAATTGGATTAAAAAACGCAATAAAATAATCCATTCTGAAGAGCCAGAGTTCGAAATAACCTATTCATCAGTAAATAAATTGCTTATGCAGTCTGTTAAGTTTATAGAGCGTATAGATAAGGCTCTTTTTACAAGTTTTTGTATAGAACATAATATATGTTCAATTGATTTAGAGAATATAGGTAAAGATGTTCTCATTATATTTCCAAATGGTTATTTAGAAAGAATGAAATAATTTCCGTCGACATCCTGCTAGCACTTAAGGAGATGGGTGATCACGCCTCTTACTCCATGGGATTGTTTTTGATTTTCGGACCTTACCGAATCCACTAAACCCCATCAGTTCTATAATCATGACAAAGTACCGTTATACGGTTATAGTGTAGGAGGAAATGGTGATTTTGCTTAACCCTGCAGAAAAGATTATAAACTTTATAGACCATTAAATATTGCGTCAGCATTCTGCTGACGCCGAGGGGGATGTGGCGGTCACGCCTCTCAACCCTGAATTTGTTCGATTTGATTCCTATACCCACAGCTTGCTGCGGTTGGGTTCTTCATCTATACAGTTTCGCAGCGTTTATGTCCTTTTCCAGTCCCATGCCCGATGCAACGGGATGGCATTTCGTCCTGAGAAGATATGCCACTGGCCTATAATCCATTTCGCTCAGTGTCTCATAGTTCGCCATCCCCTTCGCTATTATCAGGTCCGCGCTCTCCAGTTCCCTCCTCAACTCCTCCGGCATATCCCAGAACGGGATTCCCACGGCGAATCTTCCGGTGGTTGTGACCTTATCAACGATTTTATCCATCTCCAGTTCCTTTACATCCTCCATTGTGGCGTCCGTGAGTATGGGCTCTCCTCGAACAATGAGCGTGATACTCGCCCCCAATTTCTTGAGCTGTTCTATAAGAAGAGCGTCAAAAACTATCTCTCCGCAGTTGTCTGTCAGATACGCCACCTTCGAGTTTCTGACCAGTTCCATTATTTTTTCGGTATCGTCGTATCCCAGACCCTCCGCGCATAAGGAGTCGAACTTTTCGAGGAGCACTTCAGCGTTCTCGAAATCAGTTCTTATGCCGAAATCAAGGACGTTTCCGATTATGGAGCACAGAACAGCGGTCCTGAAGGGATTTTCGGAGAGCTCCACCATTCTTCTGGCCTTTGGAAGCAGCTGCAGGGCGATTTCATTGCTTTTTTTCTTCGCATTATCGTACGGGTCCTTTCCGAGAAGGTCATAGACCACCTTATGGACGTCCGTCGCTATCTCCGCAGAGCAGATATGCGGAGAAAACCTCTCGGAAAGTGCCCTCAGAGCAATCTCCGTGGCGACATACTGCTTCTCAATATTCGCTCCACCCAACCTTGTCTCGTAGATGATTCTTTTAAGCAGACACTGAGCACACTCCGGATGCACCTTCATGTTTATTCCTCAAAGAGCCTTCTTATCATCCATTCCTCGTCGAAAGGCACCAGATCCTCGTATTCCTGCCCTGTTCCTATGAAGAGAATAGGCTTTCCAACAGCATGTGCTATGGAGAGCGCTGCACCACCCTTTGCATCGGCATCTATCTTTGTGAGAATGGCTGCATCTATGCCCACGGCCTCATCGAACTTCTTCGCCTGTTCGATCGCGTCGTTCCCTGCCAGCGAATCCCCGACGAATATCGTCATATCGGGATTGGCAACCCTCTTTATCTTCTTCATCTCGTCCATCAGGTTAGCATTGGTCTGCATCCTTCCGGCGGTATCTATCAGGACCACATCCTTGCGCCTTGCCTTCGCATGTTCTATTGCATCGTATGCCACGGCGGCAGGGTCCGATCCGGATTGATGCTTTACTATTTTGACTCCCAGATTGTTGGCATGGACCGTCAACTGCTCTATCGCTCCCGCCCTGAATGTGTCTGCTGCGGCGAGGACCACCGAATAACCGTTTTTTATGAGCCTGTGGGCTATTCTCGCTATCGCGGTTGTTTTCCCTGTTCCGTTTACCCCGACAAACATTATCACCACGGGCTTTTCATGATTCTTAACGAACTCATCGAAATTTATTTTCTCAGATGCCAGGGTCTTTTTCACGGCGGTCTTCAGAGCGAGCTCCACTGCCTTTTCAGGGTCCACACCCTTTCTTATCCTCTTTTCAAGCAGCTCTTCCTTGAGATGGGTCTTTATCTCTTCCACAACTGGGAGGGCGACATCCGCTTCCAGGAGTGCCATCTCAAGGTCCCAGACAAGATCTTCAAACTTATCCTCACTTATCCTCTTCCCCTTTTCCGCAAATGCCTCATCGGCGCTCTCCACCTCCACCTCTTTGGCGATTTTCTTCTTGAATGCTCCGAGTTTCTCTTTAAGGACCTTGAACATCCTGCGACCTCTGATATTCTTCATATGCGTGCTGGACATGGTGTGCCAGCCTGTCATATTCCTTTTCAAGGCGCTCCAGATTCTCATCTATGGACTTCAGACCCGCTTCGATGTCAGACATCCTCTTTTCGAGGGTTTCCATGGTGCCTTCGAAGTCTTTTTCCACGGATACATTCGAGCCTGCATTGACTATGAACGAATTCGGGTCTGCCACCTGCATCTTTGCCAGTATTCCGGCACCGATGGGGACCATGACTTCATCGCCTTTTTCCGCATCTTTGAATGCTTCAAGGCTTGTCTTCGCAATTCTGTACTCTTTGAGGGACATTTCCACGAAACTCTTCTGCTCGGCCAATGTCTGGATGGTTGCTTTGTAGCTTTCGAGAGCACCTATGGCCTGCGTCAGCTCTTCCTCGTTCATCTATTCACCCGTGACCTGATATCTGACCACAGGGTCCTCTATTTCATCCTTTTTCAGGGATTTCACTTCCGTTATATTCACCTCTCTCCTCTTTACCCCATGTTTGCTTCCGAGTATCGAATAAAGTTTGTCAATCGCCTCGTCCTTCTTTTTGGCGGCGAGTTCGATTGTAAACGGATTGCCCTCGATACTGCCCATTTTGAATGTTCCGCTGATTTTGTATGCCTTCATCAAATCACCTGTCTCCGCATAGACAGGTAGGATTAAAAGATGACGGTCGAGGCATCGAACTCGATGTGTGAGCGTCACCGAAAATTTGAAATAAAGAGCCGTTTAACCACCTTGCATTCAAACCAATTAAAATCGCATTGCTCCCGTAGTGTAGCGGCCAATCATGCCGGCCTTTCGAGCCGGCGACTCGGGTTCAAATCCCGACGGGAGCACTCCTTCGCTTTGCTCAGTCGCGCTCCCGTCTTACTCGAAAAATTGCTATCACAATTTTTCTCCTCCCAATGAGAGCTTACAGATTTATGATTTTGCTTTAAGGTCATGCTCCGTGTCATCCATAAAATCGCTATATGATTTTGTTTCCACGGACTCCTATCATCAGGAGTTCTGCCGAGGAACGATTGTTCCGAGCGCCATTTATGAAAAGAAGGCTTGGCTACACCCGTATTTTAGATAAGCATCTCAATCACAAACTATATTACACAGCGGGCCTATATCCCATTATGCCTGTAAGAAACTTCGATATCAAGGAGATTGAGGCCAGAAGGTTCACAAAGCCGGGAGAGAGGTTTTCCCAGATAAACGTGAATTTCAATGTGAGCATAACGAACGTATCACCCGCAGGAGAAAGCACGGTCAATGTGGATTTCAGGTTCACGGTAAACTACACCGGAATCGGGGTCATGAGGATGGAGGGCTCGCTTCTGTACGAGGGAAATGTTGCCGAGATTACCGAGAGATGGGGCAAAAAACATGCCATGCCGGATACTATGGCCAATGAGGTCCACGGTGCGGTCATAAACAACTGCGTGGTCGAGGCATTCATACTTTCGAGGGATCTCCACATGCCGCCGCCGCTTCCTGTACCGCATCCCAATTTCTCCGCTAAGAAGGCGAAGGCTCCGAGCAACGTAGAGGTCATGTAATTGATGTGGAGAGCGGACTTTGTCGAAAGCAGCGCCGTTCTTGCCGCTGTGCTTGAGGTGAGCGCTCCGAAGCTGGGAAACGTGAGTCCTTTTTCCAGAGGTAAAGGAATGAGGTTCGAGCACTTTCTTGCATCGAGCGCTGCCATCGGTCCTGAGATGAGAAAGATGGCCGAAGGAGAGTTCTCCTTGGGCCAGGGAATCTTCCATGCCGTAAACCGATCTATAAGTGCTCAGAAAGGAGGTAATGTGCATCTCGGCATAATTCTTCTTTTCGGACCCATAGCATCCGCAGCCGGAAGTGTAAAATCCCTTGATCTGGCCTCACTGAGAAGAGAGATATCCGAGGTTATCGACGAAGCGGGCTATGAGGATACCGTCTATGTCTACAACGCCATAAAGCATGCCAATCCGGGAGGTGTGCCAGAAGAGGTACTGAACGAAAGTATGCTGAAAAAGATAATTGACAGGCGCATCCCGCTCAAAGAGTGGATGGCAGATGGCAAGGATCAGAATCTCATCGCACAGGAATACTGTAACGGTTATGATATCAGCTTCGAAACGGCACTCCCCGTCCTGCTGAAGAGCTATGAAAAAAGCAGGGACATTTTCGCCGCCATAACGACCTCTTTCCTTGAAGTCCTCTCGAAATACCAGGACACTCTGATATTCTGGAAATTCGGGGAAGAGACCGCAAGGGAGGTGAGCGAAAGAGCGAAGTACCTTCTGAAAACGATGGATAGTGGGGAGATGGAGGAATTCGACAGATATCTCAGGGGGCAGGACATCAATCCCGGAACAACTGCGGATATTGTCGGGAGTGCTCTGTTTCTTGGAATAGTGAGCGGAGAGATAACACTGTGAGAGAAGTCTATGTTATCCTGAGGATACATTCTTAAAATTCAGAAGTACTGCTCTTCATGATTATCGCGTTCGGCCTCTACATATTCCTCCTGATAATATACACCATATTCTGGATAATAGTACTCTCCGTATTCCGGAGATGGGTGGACGGATGTCGGATATTCCGCCCTCTCCTTTTTCGCAATAACGGCTATTATTAGCCCTATCGCTCCGGTAATGTCCGCTAGAAGCAGCAACCACGGGATGTACACCACATTGGAAATATCTCTGGGCTGACCCTTCAGATAGTCTATATCCAGTTTGCTGTCCTCACAGAAATCCTGTGGAGGTATGGCTGCCCCTTCGGTCGCATTTATAGCATAATACATGACACCGTCCTCATGTATCGTGTGGTGTGGATGTTCCGGGTCCTCATGGGTTGCCGTATAGCCTATGCCAACCAGGCATATCAGATGGCCGAATTCGTGGAGGAGAATCGACCTTTCGGTGTATTCCACGGAAAGCCCGACATCCGCAACGCTTCTTATCTCATCCTTGAATATCGCCACCGAGGAATGTGTGTATGCCATTCCCACGACCTCCGTGTAAACATCGGTGGGCGCAGGGGAGGAATCGATGAATTTTCCGTTCAGATAAAGGATATAGATGACTGCGGTATCTCCGTTCTTATAGAGGCTTCTGTAATCCTCCTCTAGCTTCAGTATGTCTTCCATTCCGTAAGAACTTCTGTAAGGCAGGATTTCATCCGAATAATTTCTGTCGATGTAAACGGATTCCTTGTCACAGTATTCCTTTATTCTGTTTACAAGAAAACTCATTGCGCTCCAATCCGGCTCACACCCTATGATCCAGTCCACCTCTATGACGAGGTTTTTGTACGGGTCGTCCGAGAGATAATCAAGAGCGTAATCTATCTGGGAAGTGTAAACATACTTCTGCTCATCGGCCCATTCTCCTGCAACAACAACGGAGAGATAAGCTCCGAAGAGCGCTCCGATGATTATGATGGTTATAGGTATGAGCTTTCTCATTCGTCCCAGAATATGCTGATTTAAAAAAGATGTTGCCTTTCTGCTATCAGTTCATTCGATTCTTATGTGCCCTTTTTCTTTTTTCTGCTGTGCTTTCATAGCCATATTAAAGGCTATTGCCCCCACAATCCACGCGAAACCAAGAGAGGGAGTCATCGGAGCACTTGTCGGTGAGGGATTTTCTTTAGGAATCTCAATGCTTACTGGTTCTGAGAGATTGCTCTCTCCTATGGAATTCACGGCACTTACAGAATAGTAATATGTCGTTCCTCTGCCGACATTTGAATCAATGTATCCAGTTGTGGAGCATTAACAGAGGCAATCGTCTCCATCGAATTGGGAGAAGTTTCCTTGTATATCACGTACTCTGTTATCGCGGGATTTCCTTCGTTTAATGGTGGGCTCCATGCGAGTTTTACTTTTGAATCTAAAAGGCTTGCAGTGATGTTGGCGGGAGGGGGTTGATAGTTGAAGATTTACTGTATGCACCATCGCAAAATACTTTATGCCCTCTTCTTAAAGAGGGCTCTGGAAGCTCCGCTTCCATAACGCCTTTTTCTTCATACAGTGCGAGAAAGATGATTGACCGAAAAATCCAAGGGATAATGCTGATGAACTTTCATCAGCAGAAGTCTTTTTTGGGAAAAAGACTGAATTCGGGAAATGAAGAACCCAACCGCAGCAATCTGCGGGTATAGGGATTAAATAAAGATGAATTATATATGAAATATATCCTTTTCATCGCTTGGAATCTCTGTGAAACAATTTACGACCGTAAAGACAAAGAATTATTTGAAACATGGTATCTAGTAATTAAGACAGAAAATAAGTTGCACAGAAAATGGTTTGACAGTTCAGAAAATTGGCATAAATTCAAAAAGAATTTCAGAGAATACATACAAACTAATTTTCCTAGAGAAGAGGATGACAAAGCAAAAAATATAAAATAACAGCAGAGCGGAGAGCATTCTGAAAAGACAAAAACATTTAATCCCTCTCCTATTCCAGTCCGGTGAATGTCATGGAAGAGATAAGAGCGCCCAGAGGAAATAAGCTGACATGCAAGAGCTGGCAGACCGAGGCACCCATGAGGATGCTGATGAACAACCTTGACCCTGAGGTTGCGAAGGACCCTGCGAACCTGATAGTCTATGGGGGAACAGGCAGGGCCGCAAGAAACTGGGATGCCTTCCATGCCATAGTGGAAACCCTGAAAGAGATGGATAGCGATGATACCCTTCTCATACAGAGCGGTAAGCCTGTGGCAGTGTTCAAAACGCATGAGTGGGCTCCCCGCGTCCTTATAGTGAATTCCATGCTCGTGCCGAAATGGGCTAACTGGGAGTATTTCAGGGAGCTTGAAGAGCGCGGGTTGATAATGTACGGACAGATGACTGCCGGCTCATGGATATATATTGGAACTCAGGGAATACTTCAGGGCACATACGAAACCCTAGGTGCTCTAGCCCAGATAGAGTTCGGACAGCACGATTTAACCGGTAAATGGGTTCTCTCATCAGGACTGGGCGAGATGGGAGGAGCTCAGCCTCTGGCGATAACGATGAACAATGGGGTCGGGATAATAGTGGAGATAAACAAGTGGGCCATAGACAGGCGCCTTAATGGGGGCTATCTGGATACATGGACCGACAGCCTCGATGAAGCCCTGAAGATGAAGGATGAGGCCCTGAAGGAGGGTAAACCTCTGAGCATAGGTCTATGGGCAAACGCCGCCGATGTCTATGAAGAGCTGATGAAAAGAGGCATAGTTCCGGATGTTGTAACAGACCAGACAGCAGCCCACGACCCGCTGAACGGATATATTCCGGCAGGATACACCTATGAGGAGGCCGCAGAGCTGAGGGAAAATGACCCTGAGAAATACATGGAAGAGGTCAGGAAATCCCTGAGAAGGCATGTGCCTGCAATGATATGGTTCAAAGAACACGGTGCAAAGGTCTTCGATTACGGCAACAACATAAGGGCACAGGCAAAGGAAGCCGGGGTGGATAATGCCTTTGAGATTCAGGGATATGTTCCGGCATACATAAGACCGTTTTTCTCCATAGGAAGCGGACCTTTCAGATGGGCGGCGCTCTCCGGAAACCCTGAGGATATAATCGAGACGGATAATGCCATAAGAAAGCTGTTTCCCGATAATAAGCATGTGATTCAGTGGCTGGATAAGGCTGAGGAGAAGGTGAAGTTCCAGGGCCTGCCTGCGAGGATACTCTGGCTGAACCACGGAGAAAGGGCAAAGGCAGGAAAAGCCTTTAATGACCTCGTGAGAGAGGGGGTGGTGGATGCTCCTATAGTCATAGGAAGGGACCATCACGACACAGGAAGCGTGGCATCACCATACAGGGAAACGGAGGCCATGAAGGATGGAAGCGATGCGATAGCAGACTGGCCGATACTCAATGCCCTGCTCAATACCGCCAGCGGAGCCACATGGGTTTCAGTGCATCATGGCGGAGGCGTTGGAATAGGATACAGCATCCACGCAGGGATGGTTGTGGTGGCGGATGGAACCGACCTTGCTGAGCAGAAACTTCTCAGAGTGCTTAACAACGACCCTGCCAGCGGTGTGGTGCGCCATGCCGACGCAGGATATGAGAGAGCGCAGAAATGGGCGAAAGAGAAGGGCATATGGATGCCCATGCTGAAATGATGTCATGAGCGAGAAACACAGGAATCCAGCGCTGACCGTAGACGGAGTCCTCATCGAGGACGGGAAGGTACTGCTCATAAGGCGTGGAAGAGAGCCTTTCAGGGGAAAGTGGGCGTTCCCCGGTGGATTTGTTGAATACGGCGAAAAGGTGGAAGATGCGGTTATCCGGGAGTTCAGGGAGGAAACGGGGATTGATGCGGAGATTATCGACCTTCTGGGCGTCTATTCTGACGCGAACAGGGATCCCAGAGGGTACACTGTTAGCATTGTTTATCTACTCAAAAAGAAGGGCGGAGAGATAAGAGGCGGGGATGATGCATCCGAGGCCAGATTCTTTCCCATAGATGAGCTACCTGAGATGGCGTTTGACCACGGGAAGATAGTAAGGGATGCGATAAGAACCATTTCAAATATTGTATAATACTTTCAAATACACAAACGCATATTGTCTTATACACAGACATATGTCACAGTTGCATTCTTTCAACATACCTATCACCTGTTTATCCCTTTCATCTTCTATGAGAGACAAAGCGCAGGTATGGTATGAACCATACCTTATTTCTAACATCGAGGTCTCC
>JAJRTH010000037.1 GCA_024278375.1 archaeon
GGAGACCTCGATGTTAGAAATAAGGTATGGTTCATACCATACCTGCGCTTTGTCTCTCATAGAAGATGAAAGGGATAAACAGGTGATAGGTATGTTGAAAGAATGCAACTGTGACATATGTCTGTGTATAAGACAATATGCAATCTCCTGTCCCAAGCGCAGCAAGCTGCGGGGTATAATAATTAAATTGAGGTTTGATTAATGGGTTTATTTCTTTTCCTTTTTCTTGGATTTCTCCGGTTTTCCGCCGTGCTCTCCGAAAGGTCCGATTCCCTTGGTGTACATGTAGTAGAGCCCGATTATCGCTCCTATTACGACAAGGAGTATTATCACCGGAATCATTCCCATCCATGCGGCCGGTCCGACAGTTACCTTGATTTCCTTCTCATGGGTGATTGAAGAGCCCGCAGGTTCCATCGGGTCGGTTGCGTTCACCTTTATGACATAGGTTCCCTGTGTCGGGGTCCAGGCGATTTTGACTATTCTGTACTCTCCGTTGGGTATCGAGGTGGCGGTTTCCACCAGGCTTCCGTTTTCGTATTTGTAGAACTTCACCTCACCTCCGAGAGCGTCTCCGTTAACATAGAAAACGACATTCGGGGAATTGGCATAGGCATCGCCGAAGTTGGATACGTTCGCTATGATGTATATTGTTTCGCCGTCCGCAGGGGAATTCGTGGAAAGCGTCAGGTTGTTCACCTCGAGCCTTGGCCTTGGACCGTACTTTACCTCCACAATTCTGGAAATCTCCTTGTAGTTCCCGACAGCATCCGTAACGTTCAGCTCCAGAGTATATGTGCCAGGTGTGTTGAACGTATATGCCAGTATTGCGGTCGTCGAGGATGACAGTGTCGTGTCGCCGTCTTTGAGCGTCCACTGGTATGAGCTTATCTCACCCTTATCGTCCTCGTGGAATCCGTCCGGGTCATAGGAAGGTGTGGCATCGAATTCGACGGTGTCTCCTTCTTTAATTGATATCGTACCGCCGGCATCTTCTTTTGTCTCATTGCCCACTGTCCAGTTGAACTTGGGGACTGGCGGTGTTATATCCACGACCGTTATCGTAAGGGTCTCGACGGCATAGTTTCCGACAGCATCCGTAACGTTCAGTGTGACGGTGTATGTCCCCCATTTATCGTATGTATGTTCCACGACCTTCTGTGTGGAGGTGACATCATCACCGAAATCCCAGTTATATGAGACCACCATTCCCTCTATTGATCCGTAAACGTAATCGCTGGATGCAGAGGCATTGAACTCTATTGCCTCGTTCTCATCGGCAGTCGTCATGTTGGCATCTATTACCGGTGTCGGGTCTATATCATCCACCTGGACCGTGACCTCGGCCGTGGTTGTGTTGCCCTCGCCATCGGCCTCGTAAACTGTCAGAGTTACCGTGTACTCTCCACCTCTTGAGAACGCATGTGTGGCACTCTTTCCGTATGCGGTCTCACCATCACCGAAGTTCCATGTGTAGTTCGCATAATCTTCATTTCCATTGGGGTCCGTGAAAATGGCATTGAACGAGACGTTCTTGTTCTTCTTCACTATGTATGTGTCATTGACATCGCTGCGCTCGTAAACATATTCTCCGGTAGCCACACTTATGGAGGCATTCCCGGCGAGAGATTTCTCAGCGACGAAAGAGACCGCTGTGGCTCCGGTACCCTCGTAAGGATTCACGGATATTGACGCGAAACCGCTGACATCCACATCCGAAGGTGCCGAAAGCTGGGTCCTCTCATAGCCTGCCGGAAGAGCGAGAGAATACTCATAATCGCGATAACCCGAATCGTAGTTAACGAGCATTCTAACGGGTATTTCGGAGGATGCGAATATGGTATTGTAGGAAGTCATCTCGAATGTCGAATTCACAAAGGCAGGTGCATCGGAATCTACGCTTCCCGCTATGTTCTCCACCGCTATGCTCTGAACGTTGCTCAGGCCGTAATATGTCCCATTGACGGACAGCAAGTCCACAGAGCTGACGGGTATGGTATGTTCATCCAGCCAGTTCACAAATTTGTTTCTCTCCGTGGTGTTGACCTGCCCGTCCATGTTCCCGAAAGCATAGTCTATCTGGAGTCTAAGATTTCCGAATTCGCTTCCGGGGAGCGCATTAATTGTATGTGTCGGTGTGATCTTCCATATCTGGGAAACGGAGATCGTATTGAAATCGTCGTTCACGAAAGAGATGTCATAGGCCATCCTGCCAGTGACCGCTTTGGTCAAAGGAGTCGAGCCCATGGCTATGCTGCTCCCATCGCAATCCACTGAGGGATTGTAATACAGGTCGTATCCGTCGGCAGCGATAAACATCGAGAAATTTCCCTTGTATATCGAGACCATGTATGCGCCTGTATCTGATGTATAGAAAATCGTCTTCTGATTGTTCTTATCATAGAGGATTATCTTAACCTGGTCGGCCAGAACCTCATTGTTCTCGTCGAGAACGCTTCCCCATATGTATGGTGTGTCCGTCAGTGTCCCGTTCACTGTGATGTCAGTAACTATGTCCTTGTACGTATAGTTTATGACATAGCCGGAATATTCTATGCCTATGAGGAAACTCCCGCCGTAAATCGTTGTTTCATAGTAACCAGTCTCATTTGTCCTCACCTGTTTGGAGAAATCACTGTTCACGTCTGATATCGTAACCGTAGCATTCGCAAGTGCGTCGCCGTTCTGAGATTTCACGGTCCCATTCACCGTAAGGTTCTCCACAGCATATGAAAGCGTGAAACTCGTGGCGTTTGTCTCCGCAGGTTCTATGGATATCAAAGAGGAGGATCTGAAATAGACCTTGTTTCCTATTTCCTGGGTTGGGAACACTATCTCATAATGTCCCGGCGGGATGTCCTTCAATGTGGCTGTAAAGCTCAGATCATTATAAACAAACTCCCTATCGTTGAAAATATCATAAATCTCAACATAATATCCGTTCACAGGATTGTTGTCCGTATCCTGAACATTTATCGTGATGTTTCCGTTTTCATCTCCATTCACTCCACCGGTCATAAACGGCACTGTCGCTAATATCGCTCCCATCATGAGGAGGACTGCGACGATAGTCAGTATTTTTGTCCTTTTTTCGTTCATGTTTGATTCCTCCATTATTTTATCTGTCTTTATAACGGATTAGTGGCGGAATAAAGCGCTCCCATATAAAGGTTATTCCCCCTCTTCACGAGACTGCCAACTTAAGAGATCCAGAAGTTGTAGAACAAGATGAATGATTTCGGCCACGATTCTACCGTTGTTATTCCGGCATTTTCAGGGAATCCCTTCCGGAATCTTTTGGTTCCGGATTTCAATACGCTGAACCATCC
>JAJRTH010000003.1 GCA_024278375.1 archaeon
CACAGAGAACACAACCCACGGGACCGACACAGAACATCCACAGAGAACACAGAGAGAACACAGCATCCACAGAGAACACAGAGAACATCCCAGGAATCCGAGGATTCATCCACGGGAGGACCCGTGGCCACCCAGAGAACACAACCCACGGGACCGACACAGAACATCCACAGAGAACACAGAGAGAACACAGCATCCACAGAGAACACAGAGAACATCCCAGGAATCCGAGGATTCATCCATGGGAGGACCCGTGGGATACAGTCTATTACAGCCCGATTGAGACTTCGCAAAAACATAATCTAAACTTTCTCTCCATTACCTATTTACTTTAAAGAAAGGCTCTGTTGGTTCTATGCCTTCTTTAATTCCGTAAGAGATATGGGCCTCTTTTCCTAAAAGAATATTGTTTATTAGATTAAGCAAATTGGCTATCGTATCTCCTTTATCTGTTAGAAAAAAGTATTTTCTGTTATGTTCTTTAGGTACCTTAATGGATTCAATTAATCCGTCTTCTTCCATTTCTTTAAGTTTTCTAGGTAGAACACTGCTAGATACGTCTAGTGCTTCGAGTATGTCGGAATAGTATGGTGGTCTTATATTCCTTGGAAAAACATAATCTGGAAACTCGGGATACGCTTCCCATTCAGCCTTTTCTTTAGGAGGATTTTCGAAGTAATTGTGGAGATAGAGGAGTATATCGATTTTGATTGGGTCGCCCAATGTAACACTTACGACGTTTCTCACGATGGGTTATCTTTTTCATGGTATTTTTAGTTTGCTATTCGCTACTCGAATAACGAATAATCTTAAATATAGGAATGATATTTGGAAATCGCTACTCGTTTAACGAGTTGCAGTAGGTGAAAAAAATGAACGAAAAGCACAAACGAATAATGAGAAAATTCGGCATTACTGCCGCAAGCTCTGACCGACCGAGTGAGACCGGAGAGAACGAGGTTCTCCCTGCTACCGCGGGAGAACCTGGGAATGGCCATGGCTCACAAGTAGGAGAGAATGAAAAAAAGAAAGATATTGCCCGTCTTTCTAGGATTCATGTATCCAGAGGATTGACAGTGACCTACAGCGTGGAAACGGGACCGGGACAGACACCCAGACCCTTCGTGAGCATAGATAAACGTGTGGGAACGGACCCGGTTACAGGAAAGGGAAAATGGATCCATCTCCATCTCTATGACTTAGAGGACTTGGAAAATCTCGCCGAAGGCTTACGTAAAATGGAGGATTTCGGCTATCTTCCCAGCAAATACCTGCGTATGAAAGCAGACCCTGACGCCTTCCTCAGACTGAAAAAAGAAGGCATTTTCGAGGAGCTGAGGAAAATGTCGCATAGACCGCCGAGGAAAATAAGGATTACCGGAGAGAGTGAGGAGTCGTCTTGTGCTTCTCCTCACTCTCTGGATTCATTTTTTTCCGAGCCGGAATTCTTCGTTGGCAGCGAGAATTTTGAGAAACTCAGTGACGAACAGCTGGGAAACCTCAATAAGTGCCTTAACAGTTTCGTTCCTGTTTTCGAATCCTTCATTTTAGCAGGTCATCAGCTACACTTTTCAATGGAGCATATCCAAAAAACCTACGGACTGACTAGAGGGGAAGTTTGCCTTCTCTTAGAATCTGTTAAGCTCTGGTCAATACATGAAATTGAACAGATGGCGAAGCGAGAGGAATCTATATACTTGGAACTGGTCTATCTTTTTCATTCTACGGAGGGTAATCTTCTTGAAAAAGAAACTCCTTGAAGAATATAGAAGATGGATGGTGGGCCAGGGCTTTTCTTGGTCCACAATCCGCCACGCTCTTACCTTCATCCCGTACTTTGAAAGAAAAGGATTGGATATGGAGAATCTCACAGAGGAAAAGGTCCTGGACTTCTTCATTCAGGCCCGAGAACAAGGCGTTAAGCTAGGCACGATAAATGGATGGGTGAGACAGATAAAGAGATGGGCTAGATTCCGTAATATTCCAATGAACATACAGCGATACCGAGCTTATAGCCTTAGAGATGTGAAATACATACCAGACGAGAAAGTCGAAGAAATCCTTTCCCTTACATGGCCGGATTATGTGGTAAATCTCCGCAACAGAGCGGTTTTATGGGTTCTTTTCAGCATAGGGATAAGAGTCTCCGAACTTGTTTCTTTAAATTGGGGAGACGTCGAATGGGACCGAAGGCTCATATTCATACGTGCGGGCAAAGGGAATAAATCCCGCAAAGTCCCCGTTCCTTCTTCTGTTATAACCTTACTGAGAGAATACCGGAAGGTGCAATATAAAAGCGACCCGCACGCTGTTTTTACGACAAAAAGAGGACGTATGACCGATGCCATGGTTAGAAAAATAGTGAAGGAAGCGGGTATTAGAGTTGGGATTCCATGGCTCCATCCTCACGCTGCCCGTCATTGGAGAGCTAAAAACCTTTTACAACAGGGAGTAAATCTCAACGTGGTCCAGAAGATTCTGGGCCACAGTAACATAAAAACGACTTCTTTGTACTTGGAAGCGAGCTATCAGGAAGTCGTTATGGATGTGGATGAAAAAGACCGTTTCTTTAAAAAGGAGGTGATGCGGTGAGTATATGCGGTACAGAATCTCCGGATACTTCGGACTTTCACCGAAGTAATAATATAATTGAAAACTCCGAAGGCCCGGATTACAAAAAGATGAAGAAAACCCCCTTAAAACATCGGAAAAACGAAGGTGAGAATGGGCCCCGTAACAAAACTTATGGGCCTGGCAGGATTCGAACCTGCGACCATCTGGTTATGAGCCAGACGCTCCACCGCTAAGCTACAGGCCCAACTTGCGAGTATTTGATTGGTTTTGGGGCGAGCGAGCAGGTGAGGGCGCGTTTCTTTCTCACCGGTGTCTTTCTTTGGGGCCCAAACCAGCGCAGCGAGCAGGAAAGAAAGAGCCCGTATTTAACTTTTTCAGGGATGCGCAAAATACACCCTTACCCTTTCGCCTTCCACGGAATCTATTCTCACGAAACCGAATCTCTCGAACTGCACCATATCGTCGGGTTTAAAGTCGAGTATGGAGCGCTCCCCATATCCTTTTTTAATGCCGCCATCGACCATCACAACTTCAACATCTATGGGTTCCGAGACCCATTGAATCCTCGGAAGGTCTTTATTGGGTACAGAGGTGAATTCCGCCTCCTTATCGAGAATTATGTTGAAAAAATCCTTCAGTCTTACCTCCTTACCTCTGAACTTCTCGAAATCCTCTCCTGCTATGTAAATCTCATTCTTTACCGTTATCTTCCTCTTTCCAAGGTCCTCTCTGGGGTGGTTCGCAAGTTCAACCTCACCTATGTCAGGCATGTTTTTTACCACAATCTCAACAGGGTCGGGAACGAACATCCTTCTATGTGTGCTCGCATCTATGATCTTTCTGTTCTCGGCGTAGAGATTCTCGGCAGGGACCTCTATATCGCTCTGACTCAGTCCAAAAGAAAGGATGAATGACCTTATGGCCTCAGGCCGTATTCCCCTCCTCCTGAGGGATTGAAGGCTCCATGTTCTCGGGTCGTCCCAGCCGGAGAACATCCCACTCCTGACCTCCTTCCCGGATTTGCTCTTGCTGAGCTTCGCCTCCTTGACCCTGAGCATTCCGTAGTGTATGAACTCCGGGCCGTATATTCCGAAGAGCTCCCAGAGGTATTCCTCCATCATATCTTCCATCACGAGGTCCTTTCCCCTGAGCACATGAGTTATTCCGAGGAGATGGTCATCAACCGCCCATGAGAATTCGAGCAGAGGCCAGACATGGTATTTATTGTCAACCCTGGGATGCTCTCTTTTCGAGATCCTGAAAAGAACTCTGTCCCTGAATGCCGGGTTCGGATGCTTCATATCTGTCTTTATCCTCAGTATCGCCTCACCCTCGCCATACTCTCCATCGAGCATATTCCTCCATTTCTCAAGGTTCTCCTCTATGCTCTGCTTTCTGTGCTCGCACTCAATCCCTTTCTCCCTGTTTTTCCTCAGCTCCTCTGCGGAGCACTTGCAGACATACGCACCTCCCAGTTTTATGAGCCTCTCAGCCCATTCATAGAATATCTCAAGCCTGTCAGATTTGTAGAAAACCCCGTGGTAATCCACGCCGAGCCATTTCAGTCCGTCCGCTATGAGCTCGTATGCCTCCATATCCGGAATCTTCTCGCTGCTTCCTATGGTGTCATCATAGACCAGATACAGTTTCCCGCCGTAGCGCTTCACATACTCATCGTTGAGAATCGCCATCCTCGCATTCCCTATATGGAGCGGACCAGAAGGATACGGGGCCATGCGCATCACAACGCCTTTCTCAGCGCTCTTCAGCTCCGGAAGCTCGTTGTTCCTTTCCTTCTTCTTGCGCTCCATGAGCTCCGGCGCCATCTCTTCCAGCATCTTCTTCTGCTCTTCAAGGCTCAGTTTGTTTATCTCCCCAACTATCTCGCGAACGAGAGCGCTCACCTCCTTCGCCCTTTTCTTCAGCTCGGGCTCTGCCGCCATCACCTTTCCCATCACAGCGCCGGGGTTCGCCTTACCGTCATAGAACACGGCGTTCTGCAGTGCATATTTCGTGAGGAGCGCTCTCAATTCGTCCATGTAAATGGGATAAAAGGGGAGTATATGAGGGTTGTGGGCTCAAGTAGAGGGTTACTCCCATAAAAGCAAACACATATAACTACTTAATCTTCCAAGGTTATCTAGGATTGGGATTCTCTGTCTAAAGAATCTAGGATTTGAGAGGCAAAGTTCTAACAAAAACTTACTAAAATCTTATATACGATATGGGTTATTATGAAACATCATGAAATCAGCATATGGAAAATTGGAGAAATTAAAATATATGTTCATATCAATTTTACTGATAGAGTTTGTTGTGGAAATAGGCCTAGTGCTATCTTATTTCTTTTTTGGAGGAGATGTGAACAGTCAGAAGTATATTTTAAGCGCAATATTTCAGGGATTAGCTGCTATACTAGCACTGACTCTTACCGGGGTGCTTGTAGTTTCTCAAATGCTTGCAGATACATATAGCCACAGAGTAATAAAATATTTCTTTAATAAATGGATGCTCTTTTTCTTAATCGCATTTTATTTGGTGTCTATGTTCTATCCTCTAATGTTATTGAACAATCTCTCTGTAAATTCGACAATAGATAGATTACAAATGGCTCAAGCAATAAGTATAGCACTTGTTTCGGTAGCTTTTTCGGGTATTTTTATATATTTTATGCTCATTTATTTAAGACCTCAAACAATTTTTGAATTTTTAAAAAAAGGGATAAAAAAAGAAAAAACCAACATAAAAACGGCAGAGGAGATTTTTCAAGTATTTTCAGACATAATTATAGGCGCCATTTACAAATATGATGTAGAAACTGTTAGAGAAGGCATAAAAGCGCTTACAGGGATATATATAGATGCGATTTCTGTAGAGGAGAACGAAAAAATATCTTATGAATTTATAGAACATTTACGGAGATATAAGAATATAGCAAAAAGGCAGGAAAATGGAGAGGCTTTATTGGAAATAGTAAGGAACATTAATACCATCATGCTCGAAGGTCATAAAAGAGGAAAAAATCCTTCGATCCCCTTCTATTTTTCTAGGATAGTAGAAGAAATTTTGTCTTACTCCAAAAGTAGAGATGATGGGACCTTTACTGTTTGTGTGGGGGAAATAAGGAAATCTGCATTGAAAGCTATAGACATGAAAAGAGAAGTAACAGGGAGATCCTATTATCTTAAACACCTAATATCTCCTCTATGTAACATAGAAGGCGCGCTTTCAAAGGAAACGACCTCCCCAGAAAGCTTTTCACAACTAGAATCTGTTCTCTCAGACCTTTATAAAATAGGCAAAGAATATGCCGAAAGTGGCAAAAAAGAACTTAAAGAGGCGATAATTGAGATTGTTTGGGCTTTAGAAGAGAATGTAGAACATTCCTGTAAAAATGAAATTCGTATGGACCTTTTTAAAATGAGAGTTTATTACATCTCAGACATCATAAAAACATGCATAAAAACTAAGATGTTTCCCGAAGTAGAAACAATGCTGATGGGCATGATCCATCTCATTGATGAGGTAAGCAAAGATGAAAACCTCCATCCCTATCTGTATGAAATTTTAGAACCCTTTGTACCTTTATGTGCAGGGTTCAAGGTAAGAGGAGAAAAAGAAAGATTGGATTTCCTATTGGATACTATGGACAGAATTATCAAAGATAAAAAGCAGAGAAACTTGATTAAAAGTTATATATCTGCATGTCTGGAACAGGGAGTTTTCAAGTCCGAGTTAGAAAAGATGACGCATACTGAAAAGGAGATGTATGAATACATTGAATCAGTAAGATATATATTGAATGAACTCGAAAAACGATGGGGCAGTTAATCCTGTGACACACACCCATCCAGCACTAAGCAACCTCTTTCCCTTTATTTAATTTAATTCCTGTACTCCGCAGTTTGCTGCGGTTGGGAGCTTAATTTCCTAAAATAATGGGATTGCGACCTGTTAACTTCCGGCTTTAGCATTCTCCAGAATCATTTCAGAAACACATGTCCGAAGTTCCTGACAAAAAGCCAGTCATCCTCTGTGTTTGCCTCGTGCTTTATCTTGAGATACTGGAACACCTGCGAATCCGTGTGGTCCGCCAGAAATACCGCCGCGGCTTCGGGGAGCGCAGGGTCCTTGGCGGAGCCCCATCCATTCTCCACAGGTCCGTGGTGTGTGAGGACTATGTGCACAAGCTTCTTTCTCAGCAGGTCCGGGAATCCCTCTATCTCCCTGCATTTCTCGTCCACCATCTCCGCGCCCATGAACACATGTCCCAGCAGCTCGCCGTCAACGGTCATGTCTATGTTGGTTCCCATGGTGAATTCCTTCAGCTTTCCTATGTCGTGAAGTAGAGCACCTGCCATCATCAGGTCGCGGTCCAGGGCAGGGTATCTGTCGGCTATGGTTTCGCATATCTTTGCCACATTGAGCGTGTGATGCATCAGACCGTAGACAAATGCTGAGTGCCTCTTCATGGAAGCCGGGCCGCTTTTGAACTCGTTCCAGAACTTCTCGTCGCTGAAAAACGCATTGAGCAGAGCCTTCAGATGGGCATCCCCAACGCTTTCCACGACCTTTCTGAACTCCCTTTCCAGATTCTCATGCTCTTCCTTGAGCCATTCCACATCGTCAACCGTCATTATGAAATCCCTTATGTTGTAGATGTTCTCCTTCTCTATGCTTCCTCCCGAGCTCGAATCCACATTTATCGACAGCTGGTTGTTGTAGCTCGTGACATTCCCTCTGACCCTTATG
>JAJRTH010000038.1 GCA_024278375.1 archaeon
GTGCAAAGGTGATTCTCTGCCTCATTTGGGATGGAAGGAGCTATATATGGTTGCTTATTTCTTATGGTATTTCCAAAAACACGGTTAAAATCCCCAACAAAATTCTTTGTTCATGCATTGTAATGTAAAACTATGCAGGGGAGGGGATTCGAACCCCCGAAGGACTGACCACAGGGTCCTAAGCCCTGCCCCTTTGGCCGCTCGGGTACCCCCGCACAGGCAATCAGTAGTGATGAGTCGGTATTGTTTATTAGTCTTTCCACAGAATTCATATCTAAAAGACCAGATACTCTTATATCTCCTTTACAATTCCCTTCCGTGCCAACAGCTTCAGCACCCGGTAAGTTCATACTCTTCGGAGAGCATGCGGTTGTCTACGGAAAACCGGCAATAGCCCTTGCCATAGACCTCAGGACAGAGGTGAAGGCGGAGCGCTCCTCCTCTTTCAAACTCGATGGGAAGCCAATGAGGGAGAACAGGAGCTTTTACATAAGAGAGATAATTAGGAGATGGAAAGGTGGACCTGTTTCGATGGAGATAAAGGCGGGTGTCCCTCCATCATCAGGGCTCGGCTCCTCGGCGGCGCTCACCGTATCCATGCTCGGAGCTCTGCGCTCATTCAACTATCCCGCTGAGAGGGAGAGCATCGCAAGAGAGGCATTTGACGTGGAGTACACGGTCCAGGGTGGAGCGAGTCCGACCGATACATCCACCTCAACACTTGGCGGTGCTGTGTACATATCCGAAAAAAAGGAGAGTAATTTCAGATGGGAGATGTGTAAGAACCGAAGATTCTGGAATGTGCATTCCATAGACATCCCGGATATGAGTTTTGTTGTCGGTGTTACCGGAGCGCACTCCTCGACCAAGGACATGGTTGACAGAGTGCGCCGTGTCGTGAGCCGAAGCCCTTTCGGGAAGGACGTCATAGAAGACATAGGGAGAATCGTTGTAGAGGGAAAAAGAGCGCTCGAAAATGGAGATCTCGTTAGAATCGGGGAACTGATGAAAGAAAACCACGAACTCCTGTCTCTACTCGGCGTTTCTTGCGAGGATATAGAGAGACTCATCAGACCGATAAAGGATATGGTCTATGGAGCCAAACTCACCGGTGCTGGCGGTGGAGGCAGTGTGATAGCCCTAACGGATAAACCGGAAAAAGTCCGAGAAATCCTTGAAGACAGGGGGGAATGCGCCTACATCGTAAATATAGATAAAGATGGACTTATAATAAAATAGACATGGAGGAAAAAAAGTTATATATTGAAGGTCAATTCTCCCGTGAACCAAAGGGGGAAATTCCGTGGACGAAGAGCCAATTCTGGATGTAATGCAAAGCTATATCGCAAAGTTAAAAGAGCAGGAAAACAAGCTGAAAGAGAGAGAGGCGAAGCTCAAAGAAGAGGAGGACAGGGTAGCGAAGGAGCGGGAAGAGCTCGAAGCGCAAAAGAATTCCATAGCCTCCAAAGAAAAGGAGCTTGCTGAAAAGGCCTCTCAACTCCAAGAGATAAAGGCAAAACTGGATGAGGAGAAAAAGAGCATAGAAGAGACGAGAGCAGCCCTTGACAGGGAAAGGGAGGAACTCACCAAGGCCATGGAAGAGGTGAAAAAGACAAAAGAAGGTCTTGCGGCCTTGGAAAACGAGCTTAAAACAAACATAGATAAGTTCGCTTCCCGGGAGGCTGAGCTCGTTGCAGCTCAGGAGGCTCTTAATCAGAGGGAAAGAGCGCTCCTTAACAGGGAGAAATCCGCAATAGCCGCCGAAGAAAGGGCTCTTAAATACGAGGAAGAACTGAAAAAGATTCTAGACGAGATGGGGGCCAGAAGCAAAGAAATCGTTGAGAAAGAGAAGGAAATTTCGGAGCGTGAGGAAGCCCTTCTCAAAGAGCAGGAGGCGCTGGCCGCCAGAGAAAAGGCCCTGGTAGAACGTGAGAAATCCATCCTGGAAGGTGGTGTTGGCGGTGTATCGGTAGAGATGCCCTCGGTCCCAGAAAAGGCCGAGGTGAAGACCGGCGGAGAGGTTGAAGTTCCAAAGGTCGAGGTGACCGAAGAGGTTGCACCTGCGGAAAAACCGGAAGAAAAGGCAGAGAAGGAGGCACCTGCGGAAGAGGCTCCTAAAGAAGAGACAAAAGAAGAGGTTGTCGAAGAGGTTGCGGAACCGCCCACGGAAGAGGCTGCAGAAGAACTTAGAAAAGAACAGGCTGAAGAAGCGGTGGAGGGCAAGGTCGCCGAGGAAGAGACTGCCGCCGCGGAAAGCGCTCCTGCCGAAACAGAGGGTGGCGGAGCCGAAGAAGCGCCGTGTCCCTACTGCGGAACCATGCTGAGCAAAGATGCCACTATCTGTTATGCATGTGGTGCCGAACTGCCGGAAGGGTGGCATAAAGGAGGTGCCGGCGGTGGAGGAGAGGCTGCTCCAGCCGAAGAGGCGGACGAGTATCCGTGTCCCTACTGCGGAACCATGCTGAGCAAAGATGCCACTATCTGTTATGCATGTGGTGCCGAACTGCAGCCGGAGTGGTACAAAAAATAATCAGAAAACAAAATCCCCTTCTTCTATTATTGTTATTTCCCCGATCTTGACTGTTGCTTCCTTTATCACGGCACTCATCCTGACGGAGGACCGTATCTTCCCACCGAAAGAGAAGTTCTCCCCTATGTAGAAGTGAGCTGACCCCAGAGATATCTCGTCCTGAAGAGGATGCCCCACTATCTTGGCTTTCGGATTCATACCTATGCCGAAGCCGCCTATGTATCTGGACCTTTTGCCGCCTTCAATGAACTTTTCGTCCAGGTATTCAGTTTCCTTTCCGCCTTCGTAATTCACGACCTGTCCTTTCTTAACTTCAATTTTCAAAGGCGTTCTCAGCGTTTTGTTGTCGAGAGCTCCGTCCACGACAATAATGCCTGTTGAACTTTTTTCGATTACAGGTGCAAAAAGCCCGCCTGCCGGAAGGTTCGTGAAAGCGCCTTTCTCTCTTGCAAGGCCGGTGTCCTCCGTTATCCACATTCTCCCGTCCACATTCATGCTTATCTCCGTCCCACCTCTTCCGCTTACCGATATCTTTTTCTTTCTTCTTATGGCCTCGAATATCCTTCTTATATTCGCTGCAATCTCCTCGAAATCCGCTGTCATCGGTCCGAGCATCTCTCTTTTTCTTATCCCCGGCATGGATGCTATTCTCACACCTGCCTTTGTGGCCATGAGTCTGGCTTTTGTGTGCGAAATGGAATGTTCCGTGGGAGCGAAAACCACATCGCTGGACATCATGGCCTTGGCAACAGGTATGGGGAGTTCTTTACCGTTCCATCTGAAAGGAGACATCTCCATAAGTATGGGGTCGGCGCCGACTTCTTCCGATGCATTGAAAAGCGCTCTTGCAACCTGATTTCTCGGCTTATCGCTTATTATCGATACTCTCTCCCCGCGTCTGACACCCATGCATACCGCCACGGCATTTTTTGCCCCTTCTTCCAATGACATCGATGGGTAGAATGGATTCTACTTTAATAAATTTATGGTACAAAACTTTCTCATGGAAAGAAGATTTATCTACTGGAAGACATCACAGCCTGTGAATCCGTACCTTAAGCTCTATCGTCCGGTCAACAGCATAATGGCCTCCATCGCAGTTATGGCCGGTGCCTTCATAGCCGTTGGGATGGATATAATGGGAGAGTGGAGAAATGTCCTGCTGGCCGCATTGGTCGTCTTTCTTTTCACCGGAGGAGGTAATGCCCTCAACGATTATGTGGACAGGGAAACCGACAGAAGGAATCATCCCGAAAGACCGATACCTTCAGGTAAAATAGGTGCGAAAAGAGCGCTCCACCTCGGAATAACCTCCCTGATTCTTCCTTTATTCATAGGAATCTTTATAAATATCGAAGCGCTACTCATTATAGCAATGGCCGAAGCGCTCATGCTTTCCTACGAGTTCTCGTTCAAAAAGAAAGGTCTGCTCGGAAATATGGAGATATCCCTTCTCGTCGGAATGCTTTTTCTCTTCGGAGGGGCGAGTGTCGGCAATATGGACAGAACGCTGATATTCTCCATAATGGCATCATTTGCGACATTTGGCAGGGAGATCGTAAAGGACATAGAGGATATGGAGGGAGATGCGGATCGAAGTACGCTTCCGAAAAAGATAGGGAGGGAAAAGGCAGGGCTTGTAGGGGCCGGAGCGTTCATGGCGGCCGTCTCGCTGAGCGCAATTCCCTACGGAAGGGGTTTCGGAGCGGTGTATCTCGCGATAGTCAACATAGCGGACATCATCTTTTTCTACACTGCATATCTTGCGCTCACAGACGCGAAAAAATCACAGAGAATGGCGAAAATCGCCATGTTCATAGGTCTAATCGCCTTTCTGGCAGGCAGTCTTCAGTACTGATATGAGTTCGTCCTCGGAAAGCTCCCTCTGTTCACCTGTCTTCATATCCTTCAATGAGAGCACAGATTTTCGGAGCTCGTCCTCCCCGATTATCACGACATATCTTGCACCCAAGGTGGATGCCTTCTTCAGGGCCTTTCCGATACCTCTGCGGCCAAGCTCCATCTCCACCCTCATACCATCCTTTCTGAGCTTTCTCGAAAATGAAAATGCGAGAGCAATGCTCTTTTCCGAAGGTATGATATAGACACACGAGCCCGGAACTTCAGCACCGAAACCCTCTTTCTTGAGAGCAAGGAGGGTTCTGTCGAAACCTATGGCGAATCCCGATGTCGGAACGGGTTGAGCGCCGAACAGCTCCGCTAAGCGATATTCCCCCCCGCCACATATCTGCTTCTCCGCACCGAGGGCAGGTGCATCGATCTCGAAGACGACTCCGCTGTAGTAATCCAGTCCTCTCGCAATTCCGAGGTCCATTTCATATTCCACTCCCGCGCTCTTCAGAATCTCCAGCACCTCCATGTAATGGTCCACCTCATCCGCGGGACCATATTCTTCCATTTTTTCCGGATTATTCGCGTATATGAACTCCCTGATTTCTCGGGAAAGATTCTCCGCGTCCTTTTTGTCTATGGCCCTCAATGTCTCTCTGGTGTTCATCCCCTTCTTTTCCAGGAAATCTTTGAGGATTCTCACATCACCTATCCTCAATATGAAGTTCTTTAAGCCGGCGTTCGTCATGGCATCGTATGCGACAGAGATCATCTCCGCGGTTGCTTCGGGGGTGTCCGTACCTATCAGCTCGAGCCCCATCTGCCAGAACTCCCTGTATCTGCCCTTTTGAGGTCTCTCATATCGGAATACCTGTCCGAAATAGTATAATTTCAGCGGTTTGGGATGCCTCTGCATGTCCTGAGCGTAAAATCTCATTACAGGAGCGGTTAGTTCCGGTCTGAGGGCGAGTTCCCTTCCGCCTTTGTCTTTGAAAACATACATCTCATCCAGTATCGCCTCACCGGAGCGCTCCACAAAAAGCTCGGTATGCTCGAATGTCGGCGTCATAACCTCTCTGTAGCCATAGCTTTCAAAGGTTTTCCTTAAGAGATTCTCGAGTTTCCTGCGCTCTGCCATCTCTTCAGGACCGAAATCTCTGGTACCTCTCGGGCGCTCGAACATGAATATGAGATATCGGTTTGATATAAAGAAATTTGGGAGTTCAGAAGATGAACGAATAAAAGAAAAAGGGTTTGACATTCCTCCGAATATTACCACACAGACCTATTGCGGCGGTTGTGGTGGAGGTGGTGATTGGGGTTGTAACGGAGGTCTTACGATCAGCCATATTATCAGACCTATTATACCCAGCACGAGTCCAATCAATAGCCAAAGTACTCCGCTCTTTCCTCTTTTCTCGGCATCTTTGTACATATATACCCCAATCAATATCCATATCAGCAACGGAAGCAAGAAAAATGCCCCGCACATTGTCCCTAGAAATATCCCTTCGAGCATGGTAATCGGAAAGCAATCGATATTTACTATATATATCTTTCTCCCCCGTTGGTAGAGACTGCCAAGTTAAGAAATCCAGAAATTGTAGAACAGCATGAATGATTTCAGCCATGATTCCACAGTCCTTACTCTGGCATTTTCAGGGAATCTGTTCCGGAATCTTTTGGTTCCGGATTTCAATACGCTGAACCATCCCCCTCGATAGGACCTCTCGCCAAAAGTCCTGTGAATCCACTGGAAACCGAACCTTTCCAGAGCCCATGGATACCA
>JAJRTH010000039.1 GCA_024278375.1 archaeon
TCTCCCCTTTCTCCACAAGGATTGCGGTGTGCTCCTTGTCCCTTGCCTGATCATAATAGTTGTCGAAATGGACGGTGTGGTTCCTGTAATCCTCAAGCTCCCTCTCCTCACCGTAGTGGAGCGCTCTATTTCTTATGTGTTCGTAGTCCTCACGGGAATCCGTGCACACAAATATGGTCTCCGGCTCCATGAGCTCGGCATATCTTTCGACGAACTCCACGATCTCGGGATTGTTCAGGGCTTCGAGCTTTGCCATCTGCTCAGGTGCGATTTTCATTTTTTCACCGGTTTCTGGAAAAAGGATGAGAGTAAAAAGCTTTGGGCGAAAAAAGAATCCTATCTATTCTTCTCTGGCCAAGTTTCTTCATTTGATTATCATATGTAATTTGATGGTTTTTGTTTCTCCATTTTTCTAAATACTGGAAAACAAATTATGAGATTCACTTCTCAGCATTTTCGTGCTTTTTCAGACTGAAATCGAGCAAATCTCTTATTTTCTTCGCTGTTTCCCAGCTCATTATCAGCTCACATTCTAAAATGAATAATTCGTTCCCTGTTTCCTCATCTTTTGTTTTCTCGTTATATATTCCAAGTCGGAGAGTATCATCTTCTCTTCTAGCCACAGCACCTTCTGCGAAGTATTTTCTGTAATATACTTGTCTTATCACACCAATAGGGGATTCTTCAGAGGCTTCTTTTATATCTGTTTCTACCATTTTCTCACCTCAAACTGTTATCAGGTCGTTATACATCTTAGGTTTTTCTATTTTTTTATCTTTGTATTGAAAAGATATGAGCCCATCCGGCATCTTTGGGATGTATGGATGAGGTTCCGGATACCTATCACCTTATTCCTCTATAGACTCATTTACGATTATGTCCACAAGTGCCGTATTCAATCTTAAAATGGCTTTGGTGGTTTCCGACTCAAGGTTTGTTTGATACATTGTTATGCTGCCTATCTTCCTAACTTCTTTTAATATTCTAAATCTAAGAAGGTCCGGAAGTATTTCATATATAGTTGTTCTAGAAATCTCCGAAAACTCAGAAAGTTCTTTTATAGAATATGAATCGAATGGATGTGTTATAAGGAAATCCAATAACTTTACCCTAGCGGATTTTCCTAAAATACCTTCAAAAGGTTCTCTTTCCACAGATTCTTCCTCTTTGTATTGTTTTTTCATAGTATACCCATAGAACATGCTAATATATCTAAATTTCGGTCGATCTTACATGCGTGTAAATTATAATGGAAATCCCTTGTCTTCAAGATATTTTCGTATTTCTGGAATTGCTTTTGGATTCAGATAAAAGTGTTCTTGTTTTTTCTTTATTCTAAATCCCCACCCTAGATTTTCACATTTCTTTATAAATTCTTTTATCTCTTTCTTAGAGACGTTTTTCAGTCCTTTCTTAAGATTTGCAATATCTGTTGATCTATGAGGATTAGTATAACCGTGTCTTAAGAGTTTCCAAAGTATTTTATCCTCATTCACTGTGAATTCCGTGGGTTTTTGAGATTCTATCTTCATTATTCGTAGCGTATAGTGCCTTTTCTTATAAAACTTACGACAGAAAGCACTAGTTTCGAAAACATAAAGGTGCTGAACTTTCCTGAGAGAGGGGCAGCCCTCCCAAACCCTCTTATATCCTCGCCCCAATACTGCAGTGTATCCAATGCCCCGCTACATCTACGAATGCACATACTGCATATGGTTCGAGGTCCATGACGAGAAAAAAGATGGGCTGAAATGTCCTGTCTGTGGGGGAGACATGGTGCTGAGCGAGGTTGTGGGGGACAAAGATTAAAAACAGAGTCCCATATATGTAGGGGAATATGACACCCGAAGACCGGATAATCTACGGGATACTGATCCTGATGTTGGTGGCGTTCTTCGCATCAGTACTGGCAGCCAGCATGATATTGATAAATGTGATGCTCATTCTCATTACCGTATATCTATACGTAATACTCCATCTGAGCTGGAAAAAGAATGGCAGGAAATGGCTATGAGCGTCTCATTGCACATATATACATCACATCGCCCTCCGGTAAGTTCGTGAGATGGCCGTATTTCATCCTTTTAAGCCATTTATTTTCAATCTCCTCCTCGCGGAAATCCGGGTTTTCGGAAAGAAAGCGCTCCACAACCCCCACCGTCTCCTCGGGAGTGAAAGAACAAACGCAGTAAACCAGATACCCACTCTCCTTAACCCTCTCCTTCGCTTCGTTGAGTATCGATAACTGAAGCTCCGAAAAATCCCCCACAGCGTCGATGTACTTTGCCTCCGGGTTTCTCCTTGCCGAACCGACACCCGTGCACGGAGCGTCCACGAAGACCGTATCGTATTTTCCCTCTGGAGATTCCAGAACATCTATATCTGCACCGTACACCCTGGCTCTTCTCATGAGAATTTTCCTCTTCCTTTTGTCTATGTCCCATGCCGCCATTCCCCCGGAATTTCTCCTGAACGAAGCCATAGCTATGGTCTTGACTCCGTTGCCGGCACAGTAATCCAGTATCCTGTTCCCGAGGGATGCCGTTATCTGTGCTATGAGCTGACTCGATTCGTCCTGAACCTGAGCCATGCCTTCCTGTACTGCTCTGGAATATCTGGCCCTTGAATCCGTGATTACAGCGCTCTCCAGCACGGAATCCTCGGCCTTCATACTCTCCTCTATCAGGATATCCTTGACCTCTCCCCTCGTAGCCATGTTGAAATTCACGCACAGAACCGTCTCAGGGTCCTTATTGAGATACTCTCTGAACTCGGAAAACTCCGAATCGATGAGTTCTGACATGTAAGGGGAGAACGAATACCTTATCTCCGTGTATCTATTCCTCGGAACCGCTTTCTCCGCGCTCTCCCATTCCTGCAGACTGTTCGCAAGTCTGACATAGGCCTCCACATTCTCAGGCAGAGAGTAGTGCTCCATCACGAAATCATACCATTTCTTCCAGCGCACCACATTGTGCACAATCTCCGCCACTTCTTCCCGTTCTTCGAGGCTAAGGCCCGATTTCGGAAGGATATCCCTCATGCGGGCGGCCATGTTGCCCTTTTCCAGCCATTTTTCGATTATCCTTACGGCTGTTCTGCTGACCCGTGAGATGCCCTCACCTTACCAGTTCCTCATCTATCATCTCCTCTATGAGCTTTGCAAGTTCCTCCGCAATCATCCGGTTCATCTTCCTGCCCAGCTCCTCGTTCGCCATATCAGGGTATCCCCTGTATCCCTTGGTGAAGTACCTTTCAGGATTCTTCAGTATGCGGTACGGCGGCAGTTCGGGATGCGATTCTCCCTGAGACCTCTCGAGTTTCACTAGGTCCGGCCTTATCGCCATCACCCTGGATGTTTCGAGCATTCCTCCGTGCCCATCGTCCTTCGGAACTTCCTCTCCCAGATGCCTGTATGCTATGTCGTAGTCTGAAAGCACCATTATCCTCGCGTTTCCATTTTTCAGGGCGTCCTCGGCGGCCATGCGGAGCGCGGCCATATGATTGCCTCCTGCGTGACCAGACAGAACCACTATGTTCTTCAGTCCGTGGCGCATGAACTCCGTTAGTATGTCCCGCACGACGGACCTGAGAGAATCGGGAGTTATGGATATCGTTCCGGGAAAATTCGCAGTTGTCCTGCAGTTCCCGTAGTTCAGCGTGGGTGCGATGAGAACCTTGTAATTGTCCTTTTCAAGGATTTTCTCCACGTCCCATGCTATTTTCTCCGGCTGTATGGTATCTGTGTTCAGAGGAAGATGCCAACCGTGTTCCTCTACCGCACCTATAGGTAAAACAACCACAGTAAGCCTGTCCACAAAATCTGCGAATTCATCGGACGTCATCTCTTCGAGTCTCAATATATCACCGACCCAAAACATGAGATATCGTATTTACACCCTTCGATTTCTCACAGCATCTTTCCGATTCGGTTTCCGATTTCAAGGCTTTTTTTCAGGATGTTTTTGACATCGCACTCCTTTTCCACATCGACCACCAGGAGAGCAGTCGGACCGGCCGGATGTATCAACAGTCGGGAACCTTCCAGCTCTACGGATATGTGTTTCAATCTGTCCCTGAGCTCCTTTGTTGCGGTTTGCGCCGCACCGAGAAGGATGGCCGACATCGTGGTGAAAGTCTCGAGATGTGCATCTGGAGGCGGGTTTCCATGTATATGGGCACCGCTGGTCGAGACCACAAGGACGCCGTTCACACCTTTTTCTTCCTTCAGCTCGTCGAGAGCCCTATCCATCGGATTCATCTCAATGCCTCTTGTATCCGTACCCATACGCTATTGGCTTATAAATCTTTCTGATGCGTGAGCATAAATACATATATTTTCTCGAAAAAGAGGCTTTTTTCCCCGATTTTTTCGGCTTTACAGTTCATGTCAAAGAAATCTGTTTTTGTCATCGAAGATGCTACAAAATATGCTTTACCTCCTCTGTTCAAAAGTTCCTTGGCCCTTGAAATAAGATGTTTTATATGGGCAGTTCCACCATCGCCACTTTCGAGGGCTCCGGATATCTCCCCATAGTCTATGTCCGATTTTGGAAGATAAGGCGGATTGAAGGTTATGATATCGAATTTTCCCGCAATTCCCCGGGTCAGATCCGCCCTTATGAATTCTATCTCCGCTCCGTTCTTTTTTGCATTTTTATATGCACATTCCAGGGCCTTCCTGTCTATATCCGTGGCATATACCTCGGCCCTGAAAGTGCCGCACCTATGGCTATTATGCCGGTTCCGGTACCTATGTCGAGAACCCGTTCTCCCCCCCTTATCTCAACGTTTTCGAGGAGAAGCAGAGAATCCTCACGGGGAGGATAGACACCCTCGCATTCATCGATTTCCGGCCAGGTCTTCATTCATCTTTTCCTCCACCCTCTTTATACCAGCACCGTCCCCTATTTCTCTGAAAATCTCAATTGCCTTGGTGTAGAACTCTTTCTTTCTTAGAATATCCGGGCATCTTTCCGCCCTCTCTTCGTACATCTCTCCAAGTTGCCTCATCTGTCCCTGTTCGCGGAGAACTCTTTCGGCATCTTCATAATAGGGCTCGGCATTGTTCCCCATCGTATCATGTATCCCTGCTATTACCGTCTTCAATATGGCCAGCATTCTTCTGTCCCCTATCTCGGTAAGTATCTTTTCGGCCTTCTCAGAGAGTTTCTTTGCCTCATCCACCTTACCCATTTTAAGATAGTTATCCGCCATGTTGGTCATTGCATATCCCATGAGCTGGGCATGCGAGGATATCTCAGCATAGACCATTGCTCTCTCGAAATGCCTGTTCGCCTCCTCTCTTCTGCCCAATCCGGCCTCGAATATGGCCAGGTTGTGGTAGAGGTTTCCCAGAACCCTGTACTCTCTCACTTCCTGGAAGAACTCTATCTGCTTTCGGAGCGCCTCCACAGCGCCTTCCAGGTCACCTTTTCTTGCCAGAACCGTTGCCAGCGACCCCTCAGCATGTGCCTTTCTGCTTAGATTCCCCTTTTTCTCGTGGATGGATATGGCCTCGCGGATCGATCTTTCGGCGTCGTCATATCTGTAAGTCCTTATGAACACCACTCCCATTGAGTTCTTCAGTTCGGCCATCAGACTTCCGCCGGAACACTCCTCCATGGCCTCTCTAAGGATTGTTTCCGCCTCTTTCTGTTTGTCTGTGGCATTGTACACCATTGCCAGAGCGTTCATTCCAAGTATCCTGTTCTCACCTTCTGAGATTTCTATTGCTTTCTGAAGAATGTTTTCGGCATCTTCAAGCCTTCCTGTGGCATGTAGAGCCACCCCCTTGGATATGAGCATCCCCGGTCTTTCACTCATTTCAGGCCCGATAAGGGTAAGAAGCTCCCGCCCCATACCTTTTGATATGACCTCGTCGAGTATTATCAGGAGATATTCGTCCAGGGTATCGTATTCCTTCGCCTCCAGTAGGTGATATATCGCCTCGAGCTTATCCGCAAGTATGTCAGACCCCGATAGGTATCTGAATGCCATCAGGTGGTCCTTCTTCTGGTCTCTCTTCTTTCCGAAGAGTTCTCTTATAATATCGTGTGTGAAGTACCTTTCCTCCGTGTTGTAGTGGACTATCCCCTTTCTCACCAGAGATTTCAGGGTCTCTATGTCTCTTTCCGTTGTGACGAAGGCCTCGGCCGGAACGGGCCTTCTGTAAACGCTTATCTTGGAGAGAATTCTTCTCTCATCGGCCTTCAATCTGCTGTAGAACTCCTCGCTTAGGTATGCTGTCACAGCCCCTTTCTTCAGTCCGGCTAGTCCCCCCATTTCGATGGTAAGTGGATGTCCCTTGCTGAAAGAGTATATCTCCTGGAAATCCTCCTCGTTGGTGAACATGCCCTTGGAGATTAGGAAAGCCCTTGCAGCTTCCGGCGAGATTCCGTCGAGGAATATCTCGTGTATGTCCCCTTTCAAGGAGACCTCTCTGCGGGTATAGAAATCGGGAATGGCCCTGCTTATCACGATAAGCCTCACGGGAGTTTTTTTGAGGACCGCGTGGAGCATACCGAATATATCCTTGACATCCTCCGATGAGTTCTGATAATCGTCAAATACCCATATCTGTTTTTCATCTATGTTCTGGAGTATTTTGGCCACTATGCCCATATCAACCTCTCTTCCGGACAGATACTTTTTCAGAGAGGTCTTCCCGTTTCTCGCAAGAAATTCGGAGAGAGAGCTAAGAACACCTTTGACCGTCTCCCATTTCTCTATCCTGTACCAGAACACCGGACTCCGGAGAGAGGAGACAAAAGCCGCTACAAGAGATGTTTTGCCTATGCCCGCCGTCCCTATAACGGCAAGAGTGGTCGTCTTTCCTCTGTACCATTCCTCAATGGATTTGGTCTCGGCATCTCTGCCAAAAAGCTCCGAAACCCTGGGTATCGGCGAAGAATAAGCCGCTCTTCTCTTCCTTTCCACAGTCTCCTTTATGTCTATGGGGGAAATCACGGAGGAACCCATTACCGCATCCACCGCCATACAGTACGGAATCGACATGGAACTGGAGATATATGCCACAGCCTCGTCTCCCCGCATCTCCCTGCTATCTCCGTTGGCCCGGACTATCACATTCCGTGTTCTGACAATCTCCTCGATCTCCTTCACCCTTCTTTCTCCTTCCGGAGTTGTGAAATATGCCTTTCTCCTCTTTCTACCTCCGGCATGGGCTTTAAATTCCTCGACGAGCCCTTTTTTCATCATCCTCTTTATTTCCACGGAGATATGCGGCCTTTTAACACCGATGGTCTCTGCGATGCCTTCCTGGGTTATCGCAGTGGGTACGGCTATCTTTCCCCGATATGCACGGTATTTCGAAAGATGGACGAGTATCTTCTCTTGAACCGTCAGTGAGTTCATGCCATCCTGGTATATGTTGTTATGGTATTATTTAAAGTTTTCTAGAATATAGCCTCCGAGAAATCCTAGGCATTTTTTGTCTGGAGTTTTCCGAAAACTTTATTAGAAGATGGTCGTTTTTACCCTGGTCACTTCCAGGAGGACAAAATATGAAAAAACCCTCGATACCTTATCTGTCCGTCATAGTCGCAATTCTGATTATGGGAGCCCTATTCTCCCCGTCATATGTCAGAAGCGAAGATCAGGCCGCAAACAGAATAACTGTTATTACGGGTATACCTTCGGGAGTGATTCTCTATGATGTGGCCTGGAATGAGAACACATACGAATATGCCATATGCGTGGGGGAGAACACAACCGCCGGTTCTCCGGTAGTTTACAGATACTCCCCCCGTTACGGATGGGATCTTCTGTATGAAGTGGGTCTGGGAGAGGTCCTGTACGAGGTGATTTACGATACCTTCAATAATACGGATACCTTCTTTATATTGGCAGATAACGGTGGCGAATCCTCTGCCTATAAAATGGATAATGCGAATACTCCCTCTCCACTTGTTACACCTCTGGGTGGCCCTCCTCCCGGGGAGGGGTATCTCGGCGGCTGTTTCGACTGGTCCACTGGACCTCAGGGCACCCTGGTCGCTGTCGGAACACCGTATAGCACCCTTAAAGGCATAATAGCATGGCACGATATGAGCGCTCCGCCCGATGTTTGGTCATATGTTAACACGGCATCAGGAGATATATTGGAAGCTGCTACATGGAACTACAACACTACCGATCCCATAATAATCGTCGTGGGCCACAATGCCAACACAAACTCGGCGGTTGCATACGCATTCGACTACGAGAACACCTATCCTCTCACGGTCCCTCCGGATGCGGGTGCATTTTATGGAATAGACTGGTATCCGGGCTATCCGAACGGATATGCTGTTGTTGTAGGTGAGGATAAAAGCGGTAATGGAAAGGTGTGGAAACTTGCGAATCTGCATGAAACCCGGCATATATCGTACTATCAGAGCACTGTCGGAAACGAATGCCTGAAATATGCATATTACGACGGCATATCTTGGAGAATAGAAGTAGTGGACCCTTCGCCTTATGCGGGATACTACACATCAATGGCCCTTGATGTATTCGGGCGTCCGCACATAAGTTACTGGGATGGAGGAACGGCAGACCTCAAACATGCATGGAAAGAGGGTGGAAGATGGTATGTCGAAACCGTGGATGACTTGGGAAATGTCGGACAGTATACCTCAATAGCCATAGATTCAGGCAATAACATCCACATAAGTTATTATGACCTGGGCAGCGGATATCTGAAATATGCTTATTTCAACGGCACAGGATGGAACACGGTGGTGGTGGACTCATCGACGGATACTGGAAAATATACGTCGATAGCCCTAGATGCATTGGAAAACCCGCACATAAGCTATCTGAACGTTACGAACGAGGACCTGAAACACGCATGGTACAACGGAACATGGAACATTGAGACCGTGGACTCCACAGGCGCTGTCGGTTATTATACGTCTATTGATATGGATTCTTTGGGCTATCCGCACATAGCGTATTCGGATACGACACTGGGCCAGATGAAATACGCAGTCTATGACGGTACCGGATGGAACATAGAGGTAGCACAGTCCATATCTTCTTCGTATATTTCCTTGGCTCTTGACTCCTCAGATATACCGCATATAAGTTATATCCAGAATGGACTCGACTATACAAAAAAAGAAAATACCACGTGGTATTCGGCGGGAGTCATAGATTCATCGGGAGGCTATGATACCTCCATAGCGCTGGACAGAAAGGAAAACCCCTGCATAAGCTATTATGACAGCACCAATCTAGATCTGAAATACGCATATTACGACGGCAGCAGTTGGCGGACCGAAATCGTCGATTCCGCAGGCAATGTGGGCAGATATTCGTCTCTTGTCCTGGGTTTCGATGGTGTATTCACTCCTTTGAAAATAGATACAACCTCTCCGATACTTAGGGATATCGATTGGAAAGATGATGGTGGTTCGGCGATAATCGTCGGCGACAGAGGAGCGGTGTTCATGTATTATGAGGGTAGCCCTTACTTATCCAATTGGAGCGATACCTCTACATTCGACGGAGACCTTCTGGGTGTTGCCGTGAAATCTCCGGCAAGCCCTGCATACGGTTTCAGCGTCAGCCTGGCCTCGGCCGTGAAAATCTCTTATCAGGTCTCGAATACGGCCACGGAAATCACGGCAAGGGCAATAGAACCGAACCTTAACTACATAGATTTCCTGGATTCGACACTGCAACCGAGAATGAACCAACAGGTCGATGTTGGCGGCACATACACCTTTTTCATAAATGGCTCTTATACTAGAGGATGGAATTATATAGGGGGAATAGATATCTTCGCATGGTATGATAACGGAAACGATTTGAGCAATTACAACGACACCCAGGGAGCTAACTTGAACTTCAGACTGCATTTTTATCCCGATCCTGTGGACCCATTCAATAATTCGGGCACATGGGAACTTCTCTGGCCGGTCAATGGCGAGGTAACTCTGGCGGGGTGGTATCAGACGGTTGAAGACGGCCCTTCCGGTACACCCGGAGTGAACGATGCTAACGATTACTATTTGTTGAGGGTAAATGTGACATTCGGTCCGCAGGTAAGATATGCTCCCGGCGACGGCACATGGGACATATCCACCAACCAATCCGACAGACTCGTCTCTCTGAACGATGCCTATAGCTGGAACTTCAACATAACCATGTATGATATCGATGATCCCACCGTCCGACAGACAAGATATGACGAATTTGGAATATACATTTACACTGAGATATCGGTGCAGAACAATCCGTCAGGCATGGGTGCACCGGGAACCACCATAGAACTTCTGCCATCGAGCCACATAGGAATAAGAACTAACCGGGAGTATCTGGTAATCGTGAACATAACCGATTTGAAAAATGCAACAGGGGGAAGATCCATATCCAGGAGCAACGTCGAAGTCAGAAATCCGACGGCAAATAACGACACATCTGCGAGTTACATATGGGACTGGACTCCCTTTTCAGCCCTAGCCCCACTCTACGTTTGGGGAAACAATTCCTCAGGAAAAGTTATGCCTCCACTTGAAAACGGCACATGTACGGCCGGTTATTTTTACGGATATGATCCGACGGTCATATACACAACTGTGGAATGGAGGCTCACCATACCTCCGAACACTCCGGAAGACGAATATAGGGCCACCATAACATATGAGATAGGTTACGTATAAGCTCTTTTTCCGGCATTTTCGTTATTTATTCACAACATTCGACTAGAACAGCCAAACAAAAACTTATTAATCCCGAGTCGAATGGGCAGGATAGAATCCGAAAGGAGGATTAAAAAAATGAGAAGAACGAATAAAATGACCCTAAGCATATTTGTGGTGTTCGTACTGGTCGCAACGGCATTTTTTGTGAATCCAGTGAGCGGATACGACCAGGCCAAGGAGAAAGTGAGTTCCATACCCATGCCTCCAGGCATCACCCTATATGATATAGCCTGGAACGAGAACAACTACAGATATGCGATAGCAGTCGGAGTGAACACCTCGGCAACGACAGGTGTGGTTTACCGATTCGTTCCTCCGGCGAACTGGGTACAGATATTCAGTCAGCCAAATGAGGAGTATTACGATGTTGTCTACGATACCTATAAGAAAGCGGATACCTTCTATTTTGTGGGTTCAGGAAGTGCAGTTTCGAAGGCTTATAAGATAGAGAATGCAGCTTCACCTTCTCCCACGATAACAACTCTCGGGACACCAAGCGGAGACATTCTGAAAGGTGCATGTTTCATACCCACATATGGAAACAGTGGTGCACTCATAGCGGTCGGCCATGATATCGGCACCAGTAATGGACTGATAGCATTGTATGATATCTATAATGATACGACATGGTAATATAAATATACGCCAAATAATGATTATCTGGAAGCAGTTACTTGGGACTATCAGAATAAGATAATAGCTGTCGGGGATGATGCTGGAACTGGTGTTGTTTATGTGCTGGTTAACTACACAACCCTTACAAAGCTGGTAACGCCACCTGATGTCGGCCCGTTTTATGGAATAGACTGGCGGCCTTGGGATCCGTCTGCCTATGCTTTGATAGTGGGCGCTAACAAGACAGGATACGGTAGAGTGTGGGTTTTGGACGCAGGGATGATTTTTAGAATTCCCAGAGGAGCGAGTTCCTCAGGTCCAGTTCTTAATGATGTTGACTGGAACGATGGCGGAAACGGAGCGGTAATCGTTGGCTCTTCTGGTGCAATATACGTTCATTATGCCGGGAACAAAAACATAGTAAACTGGTCTTGTCCTTCGTTTACAAGCGATGTTTATGGGATAGCCTTAAAATCACCGGCCAGTCCAGGTTACGGTCTCGGCGTAGGAATAACAGCAGCACCCGTAATCTCGTACCAGGTTGCCGATTCCAGCACACAGATAACCGCCAACACGGTCTACCCACACCTTAACGAGATAGATTTCAGGGATGCCACAGGTGTATCGAAA
>JAJRTH010000040.1 GCA_024278375.1 archaeon
GAATTCTGACATGAGGTAAACGAAAAGAATATATGCTATGAATGATTCGGACTGTACAACTGATAGGAGGCACAAAAATGTTGGGCCCAATCGCCGCATCTATAATCGCCCTCGTAACATATCTGACCCTGACTGCCGGAAGTGGAAAAGTGATAGTCTGGAGTCCTGTAGAGATGGCTGTGGGTGTTGTTCTTTCTGCCCTGACCGGTTATGTTTATCTTCGAAGCATGCCGATGAGTGAGGACAGAAAGCCAAGTGCCGGAGCTGGAAGATATTTCAGAGCCCTGATATATCCGATATATCCTTTCTTCTTCGCGATGATGAAAGCGAATCTCGATGTCGCTTACCGGGTTATAACCATGAACATAAGGCCGGGCATCGTGAGGATATCTCCGGGATACAAGAGAGACGCATCTGTGACAGCACTCGCCAACTCGATAACGCTCACTCCAGGAACGCTCAGCGTCGATGTCGATGACGAGACGAACGACCTCTTCGTACACTGGATAAATGTGAAGGAAGGGGATGAAAAATACCCTGTTTGCAAAAGCGAGCACGTGTGCGGCTCGTTTGCTGAATGGATAAGGAGGATATTCGAATGATCGAAGAACTCTTTCTGTGGGTTGCCATGTTCATAGGAGGTTACATAGTTCTGGCTGCCATAAGACTTGGATCCGGGCCGACGACACCCGACCGGGTGGTGGCTCTGGACACTATTAACACCCTTGTTGTGGCCGCAATGCTTGCTCTGGGGGTTGCGTATCAGCAGGTGCTATACATAGACATAGCAATAGTATATGCGCTCCTTTCCTTCGTATCTACTCTGTATATAGCGAAATATCTGGAAGGAGGGAGTTCATGAGCATATTCCTGATACTTTTCTACATATTCATAGCCATCTCGCTGATATTCAACTTTCTGGGAGTTCTCGGTCTTCTCAGATTTCCGGATGTTTACACCAGACTCCACGCGGCAACGAAAGCCACGACCTTCGGCTCTATATTCCTGGCCTTTGCAATCGTTGGATACGGTTTTCTGACCTGGTACTGGTCCGGTTACAGCGACCCTAGGGCCCTGACCTTCGCACTTCACTCCATCGTTGCGATCGTTGCCCTTCTAGCAACAAATCCCACCGGCGCACATGCCATAGCCAGAGCCGCCCACAGAAGCGGAGTTAAACCGAAAATGGCCGTCGTCGACAGACTTGAAGATTCGAAAACCGCAAAGGAGGTCAAAAAATGATTCCGATAGGAGATGTGGTCCATCTGATGGTGCTCATAGGCATGATGATCTCCGGCATCTTTGTCGTGTATTTCAAGGACCTTCTGAACGCTGCTATATCACTGGCGGCATTCAGTCTTCTGCTCTCCCTTGAATTCTACATACTTCAGGCACCCGATGTCGCCATAGCCGAGGCAGGCGTCGGTGCGGCGCTTACGACTGCCATATTTATTCTGGCCATAAAGGCCACAAAGAGAATGGAGGATTACGAATGAGAAAGAGCGTAGCTTTTGGTGGTTTGCTCCTGGTCTTTGCGTTCCTGCTGATAGCCGCGGTGAACCTGCATGATTTCGGAGAACCTGCCAATACAGATATGGACGACTACTTCATACACAACGGACAGAGGCAGACAGGTGCCAACAACATAGTCACATCCGTCGTGTTCGATTACAGGGGTTACGATACCCTCGGAGAGGCGACCGTCCTGTTCACCGCAGTATCCGGCGTTCTGATAGCGCTCAGGAAGAAAGGGGGTGAGGAAGAATGATGTCCAAGATAGTGCGGTCCATGACAAGACCTCTGTATCCGTTCATAATACTTTTCGGGGCTTATCTCATGGTTCACGGACATCTGACACCCGGCGGAGGATTCCAGGGAGGTGCAGTGGCCGCATCTGCCATAGCCCTTCTCGTGGTCTCTTACGGAGGTACGAAGATGTTCAGAAAGGGAACCCTGACAGCCCTGGAAAGCTCGGGCCTCATAGTATTCATATCCCTGGCGATGGTCGGTATGGCCACCGTCTTCTTCTACAACTTCCTTGCGAACGGCGGACCAATATTCGGTGAGACAGTCTTTTATGGACCCAACCCCGGTTATTTCAATACTGGAGGTGTGATTCCGCTGATGAACATGGCCGTCGGTCTCGAGGTGATAGGCGGTCTCGGGGTGATAATCATCGCCATGGGAAAGAAAGCGTTCGAGGTGATGGAATGATCGGCAACGCACCGTACATAGTGGTCGGGTTCATAATCTTCCTTGGCCTTTACACTGCCATATTCAAGAGAAATCTCATAAAAATAGTGATGGGGATAACCCTCGTGGAGAGCGGGGTTAATCTATTTCTCATAACCCTCGGATACAGGACCGGGGGAGGCGCTCCGATATTCACACAGGCCACCAACATGAACATGGTGCTGCCGACACCACAGGCCCTCACCCTGACCAGCATAGTGATAGGTGTGGCCACGACGGCGCTGATGCTGTCGTTCATAGTGATGATATACAAGCACTACAAGAGCATAGATGCCAAGGATGTCAGGAGGTTGAAAGGATGAATCTCATGGAGCATCTTCCCATACTCGTCATAGCACTGCCACTATTTGCGGCTTTTCTGACACCGCTCATGGGAAAGATAGGTAAAAAGGCACCGAGATACTTTGCAACCGTCGTTTTCATCACCGTTGCGTTCTTGGTGGTACTTCTTGCCGACAAGGTCTATTCCCGGGGGACAGAACCGATAATATACACGCTTGGCTCCCAGAACGAGACCATATTCAGGATAGTACTGGAAATAGATGCCTTCAGCGTCTTCATGGCCCTGATAATGGCGATAGTATCCCTTGCCGTCTCGATATATTCATGGGCATTTGTTGACAAATACAACGGGCAGGATAAGTTCTATACACTCCTCCTGCTCGTGGCCGTGGGTTCCTACGGGATGGTGCTGACAGGCGATATGTTCAATCTGTTCGTCTTTTTCGAGATATCCAGTATAGCGCTCTGCGGTCTCGTTGCATTCAGGACCGAGAGGGGCGAGAGCTTCGAGGCTGCTTTCAAATACATGGCATACAGTACCATCTCCGGGCTTCTGCTTCTCTTCGCCATAGGCATCTTTTACAGCCAATACGGAGTTCTTAACATCGCCAAGATAGCAGAGGGCATAGGTAGCGGCCCGTTCAACGAACTGAACAAGATAGCCCTCGGGCTTCTGGTCACGGTCTTCGCCCTGAAAGCCGGCTCCGTCCCCTTCCACATGACTACGCCGGATGCGTACAGCGAGGCACCGGGCGGTGTGACCGCACTTTATGTTGCGGCAAGTCAGGCCGGTCTGTATGCTCTGTTCAGGACCTGTTTCACCATATACCGCCCCGTCATAACCACGGAGACCATAGGATGGGTCGTGATAATACTGGGAGTTCTGTCGATGTTCGTCGGTGTTACCATGGCCCTCGTCCAGAAAGACATAAAGAGACTCATGGCATACCACGCCATATCTCAGACAGGATACATGCTTCTGGGCGTTGGTGTCGGCATAGCCGTTCTCGGAAACCCGGCGGCCCTTGATGCATATGGGAAAATGGCCATGGAGGGCGGCATATTCCACATAATAAACCATGCGATGTACAAGGGTCTGCTGTTCCTTACGGCCGCCGCGATATTCTACAGAATTGGGACGAGGAATCTTAATGAGATGCGTGGTCTCGCACACACAATGAAGTTCACCACGATATTCTTCATGATCGGTGCCCTCTCGATTGCGGGAATTCCTCCTATGAACGGTTTCTCCTCCAAACTGATGATATATGAGAGTGTCTACCAGTTCAGCCCGATTCTCTCGGCGATAGCAATGCTCGTTAGCGTACTCACGCTGGCATCTTTCGTTAAGGTGTTCTACAGTGCCTTTATGGGACCGAAAGACGAGAAGGTGGACGCAAGAGAGGTGCCGATGAGCATGCTCGTGGGAATGGCAATCCTGACCGGAGTGATAATAGTCTTCAGCCTCTTCCCGGGACTTGTTGTGGACACGATAATAAAACCCGCTGTGGAAGCGCTCCTCCACGGCTGGCCCATTGCAGGAGGTATGTAAATGTTCTTCGGTATTGATACTGGAAGTGGTGTCTGGAACGCCGTGATGCTCTTGCTCTTCCTCGCCATAGCGATACTGATAGCGTTTCTGCTCAGAAGCATGGGTATCAGAGGACACAGAAAGAGAGTCCATGCGGGAGAGCCGTTCTACTTCGGGAATGAAGTGCCGGACAGTGCATACATAAAGGCGAGCAATGTTTACTGGGGCTTCATAAAGGCCATGGAGAAGTACTACAAACCGGTGATAGCCGAACATACGGGAAATGTGAACGACTATATGGCGTGGCTCGTGCTGACCATGGCGGGCATACTGCTGGTAATATTCTTTATGTAGGAGGAATAAAATGGATCTCAAAAAGACATTTGATCAGGCCCTCTGGGTGTTTCACCTGAATACCGGCTCGTGCAATGGCTGCGATATAGAGATTGTCGCCGCACTTACACCTAGATACGACGTTGAAAGGTTCGGCATAAAACTGGTGGGAAGTCCCAGACATGCGGATGTCCTTCTCATGACCGGACCGGTGACAAGAGCCATGGCCCCCAGGGTCAAGAGGGTTTACAATCAGACACCGGACCCGAAGGTGGTTCTCGTGGTCGGGAACTGCGGTACCACTACAGGTGTGTTCTACGAAAGCTACAACATACTCGGCCCTATAGACCATTTCCTGAAACAGATAGACCCGGATGTGAAAATCGTTTATGTTCCCGGATGTCCGCCAAGGCCGGAGGCGATAATCGATGCTGTCGCCAAGGCATGGCTCGTCCTCGAAGAACTGAGAGGTGATAATAAATGAAAGTCATGAACGGAGATGAGTTTGCCTCGCATATCAAAGAGAAATTCGGCGACAAGGTGCTGTCCCTCAGGGTGGACAAGTTCAAAAGCGGGGTAAAGAAGAGCGAATTCCACTCTGTTTGGCTGAGAGTGGACCGGTCCGTGTTCAAGGATGTCGTTAGGGAGATAACTGAGATACATGATGAAGTGCACATAGCCGTTGCTTCAGGCAGTGACCTGGGAGAGGAGATAGAGCTCATATATCATCTCAATCTCTTCTGGGGCGAGAGGAACAGGCAGCTGACCGTGAATCTCGGTGTTCGTTGCCCCAAAGATGACCTGCATCTGCCCACGATATCCGACCTGATACCTGGAGCGCTGATAACGGAGAGGGAAAAACAGGAGTTCCTGGGCATCACCATAGACGGGATACCTGACCCGAGAAGACTCTTCCTTGCGGAGAACACCCCAGAAGGCTTTTATCCGTGGAGAAAGGATCCGGAGCAGCAGGAGAAGCTTAAGAAGCTGTACAGAGATGTGCATGAGGAGGGAGTATGATGGCGGATACAACATACACTCTTCCGATAGGGCCGGTCCATCCCGCTCTAAAAGAGCCAACCATGTTCAAGTTCGTCATGGACGGAGAGGTGGTTGTGGATGTGGACGTTCAGCCCGGCATAAACCACAGAGGAATAGAGTTCATAGGAATGAAGAGGAATGTCCTACAGACCCTGCATCTGGCTGAGAGGATATGCGGCATCTGTTCGATAGTCCATCAGTATGCGTTCACACTGGCCACAGAGAGAGCCGCCAAGGTATTCGAAGTGCCGGAAAGAGCCCAGTACATAAGGATAATAATGGCCGAACTGGAAAGACTGCACAGCCACCTACTCTGGGCTGGTGTTGCGGCACATGAACTCGGTTTCGACACACTCCTTCACCTCAGCTGGAAGATAAGGGAGGATGTCCAGGATGTCCTCGAGATAATAAGCGGAAACAGGGTGAACTATGCGATGTACTATCCGGGGGGTGTCAGAAGAGATATTCCGCCCGAGAAGATTCCGAGGATAAAGAAGGTTCTGAACCATTACAAGGAAAACTTCCAGATGCTTGCCGATACATTCCTCGGAGACCCTGTTATAAAGCACAGGACAGTGGGCGTGGGCACTCTGTCGAAGAAGGATGCCATAGCCACATCCACGGTCGGACCGACAACCAGGGCCTCCGGCGTGATGAAGGACGTGAGGTTTGACCAGCCCTATGACGCCTATGCCGACCTCGACATAAAACCGGTGATTCCGAGCAATTACGGGTTCGAAGATGCCGGAGATGTGTATGCCAACATAGTGGTGAGGCTCATAGAGGTCGCCCAGTCCATAGAGATAATCGAATATGCCCTTGATAACATGCCCTCCGGCCCATACAGAGCGGAAATGAATGTGAACAAGGTTCTGATGATGCTGCGTAAAGCAGACGGAGAGGGTTTCGGAATCCATGAGGCTCCCCGGGGCGAGATGTGCCACTATGTCAGGCTGAAAGAGAACCAGGACAACTTGGATGCCTGGAAAGTCAGGGCCTCCACATATAACAACATACTCGCATGGCAGAAGAAGCTCATAGGACAGCAAATAGCCGATGTATCCATCGTTGCTGCATCCATAGACCCGTGCATAGGATGCATGGACAGGGTGGCGGTTGTGGATTCCCGGACCGGAAAGGAGAGGATAATGACCGATGCGGATTTCCATCGCCTTAGTGTGGAAAAGACGAAGAGGTTGAGAAAATGAACGAAGAAATCATTAAGTTGGGCTTCGCTCTGATATACGGCGTTGTTACAATCCTTGCCGTGATATTTCTCGGGCTTCTATACAAAGGTATAGACAGGAAGCTCGCTGCGAGGTTTCAGTCCAGGATAGGGCCGCCGATAAGGCAGCCGTTCAGGGATGTATCCAAACTATTCATGAAGGAGACGATTACTCCCGGGAATGCCGTACCGTGGATATTCCACTCCATGCCACTGATAGCCTTTGCGACAGCAATGCTGATCATGCTCTATCTGCCTATAGGTCCATTCGCACCCATTCTGGGAGAATACGGTGACCTGATACTGATAATCTATCTGCTGGCCATACCCTCACTGGCCATAGCAGTAGGTGGTTTTTCCTCGGGTTCTCCGGTTGCAACCATAGGAGCACAGAGGGAGATGGTGCTGATGATGTCCTATGAATTCCCGCTGGCCATAGTAGTCCTTTCTCTCGCATGGCTTGCGAACACCAATGCGACCGGAAACGCCTTTGCCCTGGGAACATATACGGCAAATCCCGTGTGGGGAATGGTCGGCGTGGTCGGAGCCATAGGTCTTGTACTTCTTCTGGCTTCCATATTTGTGGTGCTTCCCAGCGAACTCTCGAAACTCCCCTTCGATATTCCTGAGGCGGAAACCGAGCTTGCCGGCGGTGTGTTTGCAGAATATTCCGGAAGAGATATGGCCATGTTCTATCTCACGGACGCCGTTAAGAGCTTTGCCATGGCCACACTTGTCGTTGCTCTCTTTTTTCCGTACAATCTCTCTCCCTGGATAGTCTCTCAGTTCGGTGTGGAACTTCCTGTCATCATGGGAATTCCCATTGCCGCCTACATAATAGACCTGCTGTTCTTCCTGTTCAAGATATTCCTCGTAATGTTCTTTGCGGTGACGTTCGTTCGGGTCAGCCTTGCAAGACTGAAGATAGACAAAGCGTCGTACATTTATCTGGTGCCGACGACCATAATAGCAATCATGGGAATGATATTCATATATATGGGGAGCGCTGCATGAGGTGATAGAATGGCAACAGCAACGGTAATTGAAATAATAAGGCAGTTCCTCCATAAGCCTTTCACAAATACTTTTCCGGTAAAGTATGCGCCCAAAAACATGCATAAAGCACTTGAAGCGATCCAGGCATGCAAAGTTGAGATAACCCCTCCGGTATCGGTTCCCGAGGACCTGAGAGGAAAACTGGCATACGAAAAAGATTCATGTATAGGCTGTCAACTATGCATAAAGGTCTGTCCCTCCAAAGCCATAGAGTTCAAACCCGAAGAGAGAAAAATCAAGATATTCATCACCAGATGTACATTCTGTGCAATGTGTACCGAGATATGCCCGACGAACAGCCTGGCCATGACCACGGAATTCCTTCTCGGAACAGCGGAAAAATACGGAAAGGACATGATAGTGGAGTGAGTCTGCCAACACTCTTATATCTCTTTTTTCATTCCCTCCCATGAAACTGTACTTCATTACAAGCAATAAAAACAAGGTCATAGAGGCGAAAAAAAAGCTCGGTCCTCTGGGCTTCAATATAATCCAGGAGGATTTGCAAGTACCCGAAATTCAGGCGGATACTCTGGAAGAAGTGGCTCTTTTTTCGGCAAAATGGGCGGAGCTGCGTGCCAGAAAGCCTTTTTTTCTGGAAGATTCGGGATTTTTCGTGGATTCGCTAAATGGATTTCCCGGAGTGTACTCCGCCTATGTGTTCAAAACGCTGGGCTACATGGGTATTCTAAGACTTATGGAAGGTGTCGACAACAGAGATGCGAGATTTGTCGCTGTCATAGTGTATAACGACGGGAAGGAGATGAAGATGTTCAGAGGAGATGTCCTCGGTACGGTCACGCAGGAGCCGAAAGGTGAGGGGGGTTTTGGCTATGACCCCATATTCATTCCAAAAGGTTCGAGCAGGACCTTCGCGGAGATGGATACCGCGGAGAAGGGGAGCTTCTCACACAGAGGAAAAGCTCTGGAAAATATGGAAAAATGGTTGAAGAACACAACAAAATGAAACAAAAAGAAAGGGTTTGGGGTTTTCAGGTTACCATGCCAGCGTCCAAGTGGCCGCCGCAGTGGTGTGTATCCAGTATCCCTTGCCTGGCTCCATGATGTCCGTAGCCGCAAGGATGTCCATCTGTCCGGTTGTGGTGTTGTATGTCTGTACATAGTCGTACGGTATTCC
>JAJRTH010000041.1 GCA_024278375.1 archaeon
GGATTTCTGTCCGAAACAATGTATCCCGCACCGTCGGTGGCAAAGGGCTCCACTGCAACAGCCATCTCCTTCTTTATGTATCCTTTCTCAAGACCGGATACGCTCGGTATGCTGAGCCCGGCATGCAGATCGTACCTGTCCAGTGAATGGCCTGTCAGGTTCTCGATGGGTCTGTATCCCATGCCCTTTATCACGGACTCCACACCCTTTCCGATATCGTCCAGGGCAGCACCCATCTTTATGAGCTCGAGAGCGGTGTTCAATCCCTCTTCCGCAGCCCTTATGAGCCTCGAATACCTGTTGGTCCCCACTTCGACGGTCCTCGAGGTATCTCCGATATAACCGTCAACATGCGCTCCCACATCCACCTTAACCACATCCCCCCTCTGAAAACTTCTTTTGTCTCCGTACAGGGGTGTGTAGTGCGCTGCCTCGTGATTGGTGGAGAGGTTCACGGGAAATGCCGGTTTCGCACCCTTTTCCCTTATGAAATCTTCAATTGCCTCGGCAACCTCGAAGGCGAGCGCTCCCTCTTTAACAAGGTACGCCCCGTAATCTCTGGCCTGCGCTGCGATTCTTCCGGCTTTCCTGTACTTCTCGATAACATCGGAATCCATGGAATTCGGGCTGTGGATAACGGGAGGGGTATAAAGGTTTGCGGGGAATTGAAGAAATAGATGGCGAAAACCATCCCTGCACATGAGGCCACCATAGCGATTATTTTTCACAGACCAGTTTTATCCTCTCCCCGCTCATCGCCCCCTTTCTTATGATTTTCAGCCCATCTGTTATGTCAATTATCGTTGACGGTTCCATGTATTTCGGTTCCTCTCCCTCGATGTAGATCACGGAATCTCCGAAGATGCCCCTTATTTCTTCAAGAGTTTTCGCCTCTTTTCCGTGTATGTTCGCACTCGTCGATGTCAGCGGCCCGCAGTTCTCAAGCAGTTCCAGGGCTGTCCTGTTGTCCGGCACCCTGATTCCTATCTTTCCCTCCTTTGTTATGTGCTTCCAGGCCTTTCTGGCTCTGGTAACTATGGTTACCGGTCCGGGTAGGAGCTTTTTCACCCATTCCGGAACTTCGGCATATCTTTCTGCCTGTTCTATGGATGAGAATGCAACGCTCAATACCCTCGGCTCCATTCTCTTGAGCCTGAATATCTCCATAACCGCATCCTCATTGAAAGGGTCTGCGCCCAGGCCGTAAAGTGTGTCCGTGGGATAGACGACAACCATTCCTTTCTTTAGCTCTCTGCATATTTCGGCGATTTCCATAGTCACGCCATGAACCCAATCATTTAATTCTTTTCTCCCCTTCCTATGGCAATCATCCGTTCTATAGGAATTCTCGCCTTCTCTGCGATATCCTCCGGCACGGTTACCACAGGAGAGAGGGTTTCCAGGGCCATCAGGAGTTTCTCAAGTGTTATCTTCTTCATGGTCGGGCATATCGCCTTATCTATTGTGTAAAAGACCTTATCCGGATTTTCCTTTCCAAGTCTGTAGCCCATCTCTTTTTCCGTGCCCACTATGAATTCCTTTTTATTCGAGTTTTTGGCGTGCTTCACCATCCCTCCCGTGGAAAATACATGGTCCGCGATATCTATCACCTCGGGCCTGCATTCAGGGTGGGCCATTATCTCTGCGTCCGGATGTTTCCTTTTGAGTTCCATGAAATCCTCAACAGTGAGCCGGTCATGGGTCGCGCAGAATCCGGGCCAGAGTATGATATCCTTGTCCTTCACGAATCTCTGAACATACGCCCCGAGATTGCGGTCAGGTGTGAAAATAACCTTTTTTTCGGGTATTGATTCCACAACTTTCACCGCGTTTGCGGATGTGCAGCAGTAATCGGAAAGAGCCTTGGTTTCGGCCGTGGTGTTCACATAGGATACAACTGCCGCATCGGGATGCTTTTCCTTGAGCTTCCTGAGCCCCTCGGGGTCAACCATGCTTGCCAGCGGGCATCTTGCGTTCAGATCGGGTATTATCACCTTCTTACCCGGATTCAGTATGGCGGCGGTCTCCGCCATGAAATCGACACCGCAGAAGACTATCACATCTGCCTCCGTTTCCTTTGCCTTTATTGCCAGGGCCAGCGAGTCTCCCAGAAAATCCGCAAGGTCCTGAATATCCGGGATCTGATAGTTGTGAGCAAGGATAATAGCGTTGTTCTCCTTCTTGAGTTCCACTATACGACGTTTGATTTCCTCTTTCGAAGGCATTGGAGGAGGCATGAAAGGCCGCCACTATATAGATTTTTGCTGCAATTCCCGGCAACTCCAAATCCTTTTATATCCAAAGCCAATCTCTAATCATGGAATCCTGGGATGTGAGGGCAATCAGCGCCTCATACACCATAGAAGACGATGCTGCTGTCATAGACATATTCGGAAGGACCTCGGAAGGAAAATCCATAACGGTTAGAAACAGGGACTTTCTCCCGTATTTTTTCATTGTGGAGCCTGACGATGATGTCGTTGAGGAGATAAAGAGGCACGATGAATATGTGGGCTCGGAATGGGTCACTCTCGGGGTTCCGACACCGACGGAGCTTATCGAAAGGAAGTGCCTGAAAGTAACCATAAGACACCCCTGGAAGGTCCCGGATTTCAGGAACAGATACAGACACCGCTTCGAGATTCTGGCCTCCGACATACCCTTCGCCAAGAGGTTCATCTACGACACGAACATAGGCTCGAGTTTCAGGGTAACGGGGGAGAGGATTGAGAGTGAGAGATACACCACCGATATCGTGGTCGAAGCCGAGTCATTTGACGATATAGACCCAATAAAGCCGCCTCTCAAGATACTGAGTTTTGACATCGAAAATTCGATTAACACCGGTGAGATATATACCATAGCATGTGCAGTATATTTTGAAGGAGAAATGAGAACAAAGGCATTTTCAGGAGGCGAGAGGGAGATTATAACGGATTTCATCGATTTCCTGATAAAAGAGGACCCGGACATCATCACAGGATACAACATCGACGGCTACGACATCCCGCTTCTGCTTGAAAGGTCGGAAAAGTTCAGGCTCGGAAAACTTCCCATAGGAAGGGACGGCTCGCCAATAAAAGCCCTGGGAGACAGATTCTGGAAGACGCACGGAAGGGTAATAGCGGATGCATGGTGGAATGCCAAAAGAGAGATAAGGCCGAAAAAGGAAACCCTCAATCACGTCGCCCAGCTGCTCCTCGGAGAGAAGAAGGACGAGGTTAATCCAAAAAAGATAGACGAGGAGTGGAAAAACGACAGGGAGAAGGTGATGGAATACTGTATCCAGGATGCGCTCCTGGCGCTCAAAATCCTCCTTAAGATAGAGGTCATCGAGAAGAACTTTGACCTCGCTACGGTATCGAAATTGCCTCTGGACGATGTGCTGAACGGAAACACCTCCGCGCTCATAGATTCCATACTGATAAGGGAAGCGGACAGAAGAAAGGTCGGGGTTCCACAGATGAAGTTCAGGGGTTCGAGAGGGGAGAAGATAGAGGGAGGATATGTGCACAGCATACGGCCCGGGCTCTACCACTGGGTCATAGTCCTGGACTTCAAAAGCATGTATCCGAGCACGATCATCGCCAACAACATCTGTTTCACCACGATAAGCCCGAAGGGCACGATAGTCAGCCCGATAGGCGTGAGATTTCTGGATAAATCCGTGAGAAAAGGGATACTGCCCGATATACTGGAAGACCTGATGAGAAAAAGGGACGAGATAAAGAAAAGAATGAGGGAGTCAGAGGACGAGGAGGAGCGCGGATATTATAACGGACTGCAGAATGCGATAAAGATTCTCATGAACTCCTTCTACGGTGTATTCGCATCGTCTTTCTACAGATTCACCAATAAGAGCATAGGGGCGAGCATAACCGCATTTGCCAGAGAGAACATAAAGAATGCGATAAAGAGGCTCCAGGAAGAAGGCTATAATGTGATATACTCTGATACGGACAGCGTTTTCTTCGAGTCTCCTGAGAAGAACCTTGATGGTGCCATACGCATAGGAAAAGAGGTGGCTGAGAAGTTCAGCAGAGGAGGCATCACGCTGGAATTCGAGAAGGTCCTGAACCCGTTCTTCTCCCACGGTGCAAAGAAGAGATATGTGGGTAAGATAGTCTGGCCACAGAAAGGCGAGATAATAGTGAGGGGTTATGAGATAAGGAGGACCGATTCCTTTGACCTCCAGAGCGAGGCACTCATGGCGGTGTTCGAGGATATCCTGAGCGGAGATACCCAAAAGGCCATAGAAACGGCAAGGAACATCGTAAAAAAGGTTGCCACAGGAAACGTTCCAATAGAGAACCTTGTCATCTCAAGGACATGCAAGGACTATAACTACTACAAAGAGCCCGATTCCATGGCAAATGTGCAGACCGCAAAAAAAATGGAAAAGATGGGTTATGAATTCGTCCCGGGAATGAAGGTCTCGTGGATAGTCACGAACAGCAGGAGAACCCCTCAGGAGGTAGAGCCCTACATAGACGGTGCTGATTTCCACACCACTCCGGACTGGAACTACTATGCTCGAAGGGTCGCCATGACTCTTGCCAGAGTTACCGAGGTCTTCGGTTGGGATGAGGATGCCCTGTTAAGCGGAATAAGCCAATCCACGCTCTTTGATTCGTTCGAAACCAGACCGAAAAGAAAGGAGAAAAAGATAAATCATGCCGGAAAGAACCTCACACTGGACGATTTCATGTAAGGGCATGTGGCATATCTTGGACACCACCGTGGCCTCCGGAGCCCCTGACCCGGGTTCGCCATGACATTTTCCGGCTGGCTTGCAACTTTCCTTTCGCTCCGTCGCTCGCCCCGACACCCCCCATGAAAATCCATTTATATACGTCAAAACTACCCAAAATTGGATTTCCCCAGATGGACCTGTAGGGTAGTCTGGATATCCTGGGGGCCTCCGGAGCCCCTGACCCGGGTTCGAATCCCGGCAGGTCCGTTAATGCGCGAATAAATTCTAGTTGTATGTACCGTATTGCACAAATAGTTTTACAGACTTCCACAGGAAGTCTTCTGCTAAGAAAATATTATTAGCATATTGGGCCATGGTGCCATACTTTATGGCAGATAACCAGAAAACTATGGATGGGGGGGAGCAAAGTAACGCCTTTGCGACTTGAACTCCTGTGAAGGAGTTCCGATGCACCATGGCTCGGAAAGAAGGAAAAAAAGAAGCGATATATAAGAAATCAGTCCGAGTATAACTGAGCGTCGAAGCTGTGTTTTCGTCAGAAGAGTATTCGGGGAAAGTGTAAGAGCCCATAGCTCTGCGATAAACGAAGTGATGAGGAAGTTTATGA
>JAJRTH010000042.1 GCA_024278375.1 archaeon
ATCGACTATCACGGCACCGATATCGGACATCCATCCGGTTCTGTGTCTTATGAGTGAGTCAACCTTCTCGGATGTTGCGACGATTATGTCGTTCCTGCCGATACGCTCGTCCTTTCTGTCATAATCTCCCGTGCTTATCCCTACCTTTATCCCGAGTTTCGAGAATCTCCTCAGGTCCTCGTATTTTTCCGAGGCAAGGGCCCGTAAGGGGACCATGTAGAGTGCTTTTTTCCCGGAAAGAGCGGAGTTCACCGCTGCGACATATGCCACAAGCGATTTCCCGCTTGCGGTTGGAAATGCCATAACAACATTATTTCCGTTGAGAACGGCCTTCAACGGTTCGACCTGTATCTCATACAGATTCTCTATACCTTCCTCTGCAAAAATATCGGCCACTTCATTATCCGCGATATCAGAGAGTTTCACAGGAAAATATGGGGTGGAAATAAATCTATTCCTCGCTCAGGACCCGTCTCACCTCTTCCATCACCTTATCTCTGTCCTTATAGTACGACGAGACTATCCTGGCCACATCTCTGTAATTCTTGACCTCTATCTTTTTCATGTATTCGAGGATGTCCTTTCTTCTCTTGACCTCTCTTTCCATTTCGCGAGAGGACCAGTTCTTTGCCAGTGCCACCTTCTCGTAGACATAGCTGTGACCGCTGTAATTGAAAGTATCGTCCGCTGGATTCCATATATACGCATTGTTCGTAATCAGTTCGTCCGTCTGCGGGTCGGTTCCCACGATCTCGATCAACCCTTTCACCCTTCTCGTCATCTTCTTGCCGACCTTGACCTGTGCCTGAAGGAGAACTATGTCAAGTGCAGCGATGAGCGCTCTCGGTAGATTTATCGGGTCGTTCTCAAGCCTGTGCACCATTGCCTGAACATCTTCCGCGTGGAATGTGGTGTACGCGCTCTTACCCGTTGCCATGGCCTGGAAGACCACATATGCCTCGGCACCTCTGACCTCTCCGACCATGAGATACTGTGGTCTCTGCCTCAATGCCGCGGCAAGAAGGTCGAACATATCTATTTCGCCCGCCGCTTTACCTGTAACAGGGTTCTTTGCGCCGAACCCGCTCCTCGTAAGGGTGGGAACCCAGTTCTCATGCGGGAGATTCAGCTCCCTCGTATCCTCTATGCTCACAATCTTCATCTGCGGCGGAATGAACAGGAGTGTTGCGTTAAGTGTCGTTGTTTTTCCCGATGCAGTACCTCCGCATATGAGAAGGGACTGTCCGTTCTCTATGGCGATCCAGAGATATGCCATCATCTCGGAGCTCATGGTCTTGAACTTTATCAGGTCTATGGGTGTGAAAGGATTCTCCTTGAAACGCCTTATCGTGAACGAAGAGCCTCTTTTCGTAACATGGGTACCGAGGGTCTCGTTCAACCTGGAGCCATCGGGCATCGTGGCATCGAGCATGGGGGATGCCACTGAGATGTGCTTTCCCGACCTCTGTGCGAGCCATACGACAAAGCCATCAAGTTCTTCGGCGGTCTCGAACTTTATGTTGGATTTTATTGAGCCGTATTTCCTGTGATAAATATATATCGGAACATTGACACCGTCGCAGGATATGTCCTCGACCTCAGTATCTATCATCGCCACCTGTATCGCCCCGTATCCGAGAAAGTCTCTTCGCACATAGTAAAACAGCCTCTCCTTGGAAATCGGACTGATTTCGACGCCACTCTCCTCTATTGCCTTCTCCGTCATCTCTCTCAGTATCTTCTCTCTGACCTCGGGGATGTCCTCCTCCACGAGTTCGAATTCGTCTATAAGCGTCTTTTTTATGGCCAGGAGGAGCTCTTCCTCATCCTCGGTAAGCTGTGGTTCTATAACCTCATACAGATATTCGTTGGATACGGTGTCGTACTTTATCCTGACATAGGAATAGGGCTCTTCGACGGGCTGGACCTCTATCTCGTTTACATGCCTGTCAACGATTTTGGGAATCAGTGTTATTTCCTTCTGCAATTTCTCCCCTTTCTTCAGCTCGTCCTCCGGTATCATTATCTTCAGAGGAGCGTTTCCTATAGCGAACGAAAGAATCTTCTCCTTGAAATTCACTTCCGTCTTCTTTTCAGCTGCCTCAGCCATTTATCCGCCCCCTGCAGCCAGTTTCAGGCCGCCGAACATGACCCTGAGCGAGATGAATCCGATTATCAGCATGATAAAGCTGTGTTTGAGACCCTCCGAGATCTTGCCCTTCTGGAGAACCCCGGCCACTATGCCGTCTCCGATGGCATGGACCATGACCGAAAGCGTGAATATGAACTCTATCTCGGGAATGTACTTGGTCTCTATCAAAGAGCTTGCACTGGCACCCATTCCCGAGGTCGCCGCCCCCGCCTCGATGGCTTCTCCGGCCTTCTTCATCTGTGGAAGGAAGGTCGTATCCAGGATTATTATGGTGGCTATGAAGACCATGAACGCTATGTAAATGACCGCCAGATAGGTTGTCATCTCTATCCTCTGCTCGTCCTCGGCGTGCTGGACCTCTTTGACACTATGGGCCACCATCGAAAGCACGTCGGCCACATTACCGCCCGCGTCCGAGGATTTTATGACTATGGTGGTGACCCTTTCGACCAGAGGCGTGTTTATCCTCTCGGCGAAGAGCTTCAATGCCTGGCTTGCCGGAACGCCCCACTGTATCTGGGCTGCCATCTTTCTTATCTCCGGTGTCAACCTGCCGTATCTGCCTGACGAGGCGACTATTATGGCATCCGCCAGGGTCATTCCGAATCTTCCGGCCTCGGCCACATCTCTAAGGAAATCCGGCAATCTTCTCTCTATCTCATGTATTGTCTTGTCTATTTTCGCCTGATAGAAGCCATAGGGGCCCATAAGAACCATGCCGGCGAAGATGAAGTAATCGAAGGCCTCGAAAGGAACGCTTATCGAGCCGACATGATCCAGAATACCTATGAAAATGAGGAGCATGGCTATCCCTATCGATGCTCCCAGAATGACCTTTACTTTTGATTTTGCCTTTGCCAGATCCAGTTCTTTCGCCATATCATGTCTCCTTTACCATAGAATATATTATGAATATGAACATCGCCTGAGAACCCGGTATCATGAGGCCGTCAACGGCATATAACATAGGTATCGAAGATGCGCCCTGTCCGTTTGTTATTGCCATTATCGCCATGATAACTATAAGGAAAAGCGGAAATGCGACCACGACTGTGACGAACGATTCCGCCATCATGCCGAGCGTCTCCATCTTCTGCCTGTTCTCGAGCTGATTGGCTTTCTCGTATTCTTCCAGTTTAACGATGAAATAAGGTTTCAACTGTCCTCCGGAGGTTGAAGTGGTCACCACCCCCTGAAGGAATTCCTGCCACTTCATGGAGGGACTTCTTTTTGAGCCTTCTTTTATTGCGGTCAGTATGTCTATGCCCAGGAGTTCCGTGTCCCTGGTTATCCATTCCGCCTCTTTCTGTATCTCGCCATATATCGGCTGTTTGGCCAGTTCTTTGAAGATGACGTCCACATTAACGTCTGCGGATGCAAGGGATGCCACGAAAGACATGGCCGAAGCCAGCTTTTTGTCGATGTTCCTTCCCCTAGCCTTGGCCTTTGACTTGGGCATGTGCAGGAGTATCTTTTTCATAAGGAAGGCGAACAGGAGCATGAAGATGCCAATTAGGTACCCGAAAAATCCTAGGAACTGCGAGAGAATGAGAAAAGAGAACAGGGCGACGCCTATGAAAGCGACCTTTGCTATCAAATCGGTCAGCAACACATATGCCAGATACTCCTCGGGTCTCAGCCTCATCCTCGCTTTGAGGAGGTATTCCTCCAACTCGGGGTACTTGTCCAGCTCTTTCTCCGCCTTTTTCCCCATTATTCGTACACAGGTCTGTTGATAGGGAGTCAGCTTTATCTGGCTGGGAACAGCTTCCTGAGGCAGATATACGATGTGCGGACCGTATCCTTCTATGACATCCTCTGCCTTCACCCTCTTGGTCTTGAAAAGGCTCCACTTCTTTGAATCCAGACCCTTGAACGCATCGCTTACCTCAGGACTCATCTTCCATCTCCTCCCTTATCCTTTCTATCGTCTCCTCCGGGTCCTTGTAATATGCGGTTATGACCTTGGAAATCTCCCTGTAATCGTTAAGATTCTTTTTTACAAGATATTCTATTATCTCCACCCTTCTGTCCAGTTCCTTGGTCATGTCTTCGTGGGTCATGTTCTTCATCTCCATTATGCCATCGAGAAGGAAGCTGTGACCTTTGTAGATGAAGGAATCCGTTGCCTGGTTCCACGCGAACACCTGATTGGTGACGAGTTCGTTGGTCTCGGCCTCGAATCCGACGATTTCCACTATTTCCTTTATCCTCCTCACCTGCTGGTCCTTTACCCTGGCAAAGGTCTGTATTATGACCAGGTTCAATGCTGTCAGGAGAATTCTCGGGGTGTTTATAGGGGGGTTCTCAAGCCTGTGCACCATGGACTTGACGGAGTCCGCATGCATCGTGGTATATGTCGTATGGCCAGTTGCCATGGCCTGGAACATGGTGTATGTCTCCTTGCCTCTGACCTCTCCGACTATGATATAGTTGGGCCTCTGCCTCAATGCGGCCCTGACGAGGTCATACATATCTATCTCCCCCGGAGCCTTACCATCCGCTCCTCTTTCACCGACCCCGCTTCTTGTGGCGCCAGGTATCCAGTTCTCATGCGGCAGGTTTATCTCCCTCGTATCTTCCATAGTGACTATCTTGGCGCCCGGCGGTATGAAGAGAGTCACGGCGTTGAGTGTGGCCGTTTTACCGCATGCGGTTCCTCCGCAGATTATAAGCGATTTTCCGTTCTCGACCATCATCCACAGATATGCTATCATCTCGGCGGATGCCGTGTGGAAGTTTATGAGATCGACAGGAGTGAAGGGTTTCTCCTTGAAACGCCTTATCGTGAAGGAAGAGCCCCTCGTTGTGACCTCATGTGAGTATGTGGCCTGGACCCTGTGACCTTCTTTCGTTGTCCCGTCCAGAATAGGGTTTGCCACCGATATGTTCTTTCCGCATCTCTGACCGAGGGCGATGATGAAGGAATCCAGGGTTTCGTCATCATCGAACTTTATGTCGGTTTTTATCGATTCGTACTTTTTATGGAATATGAACAGAGGTATTCCCGTACCATCACAGGATATGTCCTCTATCTCGTCATCCGTCATCAGAATCTCTATCGGGCCGTAACCTACGAAATCCCTCACGAGATAGTACATTACCCTTTCTTTGCTAACCTCGCTTAGTTTCATCTGTCTACTTGTTATGAAACTCTCCACGCTCTCGACCAGATACTCCTCCTTATCCCTCCCCTCGAGTTTTTCCCACTCATAGTCAAGCGTTCTTTTCAGAGAGTCCTTTATGAGGTTTAGAGTCTCCTTCTCCTCGTCGGTGAGCTTTGGCTCGATGGCCTGGTATATGTACTCGCTGTTTTTGTTGTCGTAGACCACTCTGGCATAGCTGAAGCCCTCTTTGACTGGCTTTACCTGGAGAACTTCTATATCAGGATCGGTTATCGGGGGAATCTCCGTATATATCGAACCCTCTGCCTTTTCAGCTTTCTTTTTCTCAGATACCGGTATCATTATCTTCTTCGGAGCTTTTCTTATAAACGGCTCCATGAGGGTGAGAATATCGATTCCCTTCTTTTCCTTGGCTTCAGAATTCGTGTTCGCCATCTGACTTACCACCTCAACTAGTGGAAAGGGGTTATGTAATACTTCCTATTTATAACTGTCGGAGGGAGAGGCGCAAGGTTACTGTGTTGAGAACACGCATCTATCGGGCCGCAATCCACCGAAATCTTTAATAAGAGCCCCTCAATCGGGGAGCGCTCCTTTGGTGATTCGAATGGAAAAGAATGACATAATTTACATGGACTACGAGGTCTGGATAAAGGATGACGACAGACTGTATGAGACGACGAAAGAAGAGCTCGCAAAAGAGCATGATATATACGACGCCTCATTCAGTTATGCTCCCCGGGCGATAATACTCGGAAAGGGCCAGACCTTCCCATCACTGGAAGATTCGCTCACGAAGGCGGAGATAGATAAGGAATACGAGGTGGAAATACCACCGGAGGAGGCTTTCGGCAAAAGGGATGCGGAACTTGTCAGGCTTCTCCCGATTTCCAGGATAATAAGGCTTGGTATAACCCCCGATGTGGGCAAAGAGGTTGAGATAGAGGGAAAGAAAGGGACGATCACTTTTGTCACGGCTTCCAGAGTTAGAATCGATTTCAACCACCCGCTTGCCGGGAAAACACTGCTCTACCGATATAAAGTCGTGAAAAAGGCGGAAAAACCTGAGGAGAAAATAGCTGGAATAATAGATGCATATTATGGAAAAGGCGAGGATTTCGATATAAAAATCGGCGAGGGCATAGAACTCACACTCCCGGACATCTGCAAGTACGACCACAGATGGCATGAGATGAAATACCTTGTAATATCCGACCTCAGGGAGATAATGGAGCCGGAAAAGATCGTCTTCGTAGAAGAATACAGGGGAAAGAAAAAGGAAGAGAAAGAAGACAGGGAACCGGAAGAGAAGAGGCCCAAGAAAGGCGGGAAAAGGGGCTCCAAGAAGGCAAAGGAGAAGAAAAAATCCGAGAAAGACGGAGATTCTGAGAAATAAAAACAGTGAAGGGGAAATCGTTTCCTTCCCCCGATTACGGCGGACAAAAGCCGCATAAATCAGTAACGGATTTTCCCATTCTTTATATATCTCCTATTCCTATCACATACCATGAAGTATATGGTGGTTCTCCTGGCCTTTATGTCCGTTATGCCTCTGTTCGGGGTAACCAACGGGGGAGAGCCGCCGGAATCGGTCCTGATCTCGGGAAGCCTTAATTTCCACTCCCCGCTGTCAATGGAAGTTCGGCTTAATGCGTCGGCGGAATCCCTCAATGTTGAAGGGTCGAACATAAGTGCGTACGACATCCGGCAGATCTATGAAACGGGTGGAAGCGACTGGTACCGGCTGGAGTCTTCTATTGTAGAGGTGGCCAAAGAGATGTTCAACGACACACTGTGGGCCATGCAGGCCCGTACGAATTCATCGATTTCGGTGAAAATATGCGGCCTTGATATGGCGGAAGGACCGCTTTATCTGCTAATGGAAGGAAACGGGACTCTTAATATAAGCGAGGAACATGAAGAGAGGTTTATTAATCTGATAATGGAGTCCGGAGCTGTTCTGAATATCACTCCCGAGCCGAGAGAGGGAGTGGAACTGGTGATATATCCGCCACCCGGCTGTGTAATAAACGGTGAGGGTTCCTATCAATGGAGCGGAGACTCGCGGATGTTCAGCATAAAAAAGGCAAAGGGTATGAGAAGTAACAATGCGGATATTCTGATGGATATATATAGGCTTGATACCTCCGGGATGTACCAGAGTGTCTATATGAATCTGACCATAGATGCGACGCTTTACTGGATTATGGTTCCCGGAGCCCTGAGGGCGAAAATGCCCGAAAATCTGTGGATGGAAAAGGCCAGCATTGCTCTTGTGAACTATTCCCTCGAACAATCGTATATAGACAGAGAGGACGTGGAGAGCGGAGAAAATTCCGCAATATCGGAGCTCGAAGAGAGGATTGTCAGGTGGTTTCCCGGAGCCCACAACATATCCCACGAGATAGTCTACGGGTATGATTTCGTCCGTTTCACCATCCGTGCCGAGATATCAGCCCCGGTCGAGAGCTTTTCTTCGCACTCAGTTCTTAGGTGGTATGCCTCGCAGAGGATATCCATAAGACTCTCGGGTCTGAGTGGCTATGAATGCAACTATACGGTGGCAGTCCCGAAAGGGATGAAAATAATGGGCATCCGGTCTCAACCAGCGGTTCCGATATTCTACACCACCGTTGAAGGGCGCTCCGCTTTCAGAGCGCTCGTATCGCAGCCAGGAGATTACACGGTAATTGTGACCATAGGTTTCGTCATAGATATAGATCCCCTTGTTCCTCTGATAGTTCTGGTGGTGATAGTGGGAATTCTGTGGATGCTGGTGAGGAAATACGTTCCCGAGAGGAGGGGGAAGCATAGATAAGAGAAAATTCATCAGAGAAGCGCTACCCGTACTGACCTTTCTCGGAATAATAGAGGTGTTCACCGGTTATGTCCTCTCCGGAGCCGGGCTCGGAGCAATACCCGGCCTACTGGCGGTTGTTCCGGCCCTCATCAGCCTGAGGGGGAACGTGAACGGATCCTTTGCTTCGAGATTGGGCAGCATGGCGCACCTCGGCATATTTGACCCGGAGAACCCCTTTAAAACCGCAAAACAAGGCCTGAAAGCCGTTGTGTTCATGAGCGTGGCCTTTTCGGTACTGGCCGGAATCTCTTCTTCCCTCATACTCTCCGCTACCGGACATAAAGTGGACGTGCTAGGGATACTATTCGTGGTATCGCTGACGGCTGTGCTTTCCTCTGTCTTCCTATCCGCACTTTCAGTAATATCCGTATCCATCTCGTTCAAAAGGAAGATAGACCCGGACAATGTCGTCGTTCCGATAATAGCCACGGTGGGCGACCTTCTCAGCGTAATCATAATGGCATTCTTCATATGGCTCTGGGGGGCAATGATATGATATACGGTGACTGGAAGAGCGTCATCAGGGAGAGTTATGCCCTTCTGGCCGTCATGATGTTCATAGAGGTCCTGGGAGGCGGCATTCTGAACAGCATGGAGGCGCTTTTCTCCGTGTTCCCTGCAATACTCTCCTTTGTTCCCGTTATAAATGCAATAGGTGGCAACATAGGTTCCGTTATGGGTGCAAGGCTCTCATCGTCACTGCATCTGGGGACCGCGGAACCGAGACTCTCCGATCCAAAAATCAAGGGAGACATGGAGGTATCGGTTCTCATAGGTATTCTCGCCATATTCGTATCTGCGATAAGCTTATATGGAATACTCCCGATGATGGGTGTGAGAGTGTTGATGGAGCCCCTTAAATGGATCGTAATAGTGGTGATCTCCGCAACGATAGTGGTTTCGACCGTTCTTCCAGCAGCGGTGATGGCGACCATATGGGCCTTTAAAAAGGGAATGAGTCCGGATGACTTCACAATCCCGGTGGTGAGCACCCTCGGAGATTTAATGGGAATAATGTCGATTCTGATGGCGGTAAAGATGGTGGGTCTATGAAATTGTGGAAAAAGAAGGAATTCGAGGAAGTGGAATACGAACCGAAGACCGTAAGAGAGATACTGACCGAGATGAAGGACACGTCGGAACTTATAGTCGACCTCGCATATGCGGCCCTCCTGTTCAACAGCAGGGAAATCGCAGAGGAGGTCCGGCTCTTGGAGGTTCAGATGGACGAACTTAAGTATCAGTTGCAGATGACCGTGATGCTTGCGGCCCGTGGTGCAGAAGATGCCGAAAAGCTCGCTGCCGTTCTCCAAGTGGCAAATGCCACGGAGCACATATCCAATGCCGCAGGAGACGTCGTCTCCCTTCTGAAAATACCTCTTAAAAAGAGGCCGTTTCTCTCCAGTCTTCTTAGAGAAGGAGACGAGACCATATCCTTCGTTAGGATACCGAAGAACAGCCGGGCTGAGACGCTGGAAACACTTTACAAGGAGGGTTCCGCAGGTCTGAGAGTGCTTGCGGTAAAGAGGGGCAAGAGATGGATATATGGGCCAGAGGACGATTTCAGGATAAGGGACGGCGACGCTCTTGTAATAGCGGGACATGAGAATGCCATAAAAGAGTTGAAAAGGTATCTGGAGGCAGGAAAATGAAGGATATAGAGGAGAAATTCCTGGATCTCAAAGAGAAGGCCGAACTCATGCTCGATCTCGCATATTCCTCTCTTCTTTACGATAACCGCGTAATCGCAAAGGAGGTGTATGTACTGGAAGACGAGGTGGACAGGGAACACGAAGAACTGCAGAGAATGGCCATAGAGGATGCCGTGGAGGATCGGGACATCGATAAGGCGCTCCTATACGTGAGGCTAGGTGCGGCGTTGGAGGTAATTGCCGATTCTGCCAGAGAGATAGCGGACATAACCCTGAGAGATATGGAGATGCATCCGGTTTTCCAGGAGAGCATAAGGGATTCCGATACGATAATAAGTTCTGCGATTGTCAGCGAAAAATCGCCTTTTTCGGGTAAAAAACTCAAGGATATAGACCTTCCCAAAGAGTTTGGCGTGTGGATAGTGGCCGTCAAATCCCAAAGAGGGTGGATATACGGACCGGGCGGCGACTATATGTTAACTCCCGGTGATTTTGTAATAGCCAGAGGCCCCAGAGAAACAGAGGATAGGTTCCTGAGAATGGTCGGTAAAAAGGTAGACTGGGAACATCCCGAGGACTGAGTTCATGCATAATGATGCACATTTATGGGTCTGAGCATACGGGACACAAAAACCTTTATATAGATGTCTGTGCTAGGTTATAGCATGTTCTCCCCTCCCACCCCTTTTTTTCTAATAGATTACAATTAAGGTTTTCTGGGAAGAGTATATAAAGTTGTTGTCTATAGGTAACAATTATGACATGGAGCGGCCCGTTGATAAGGATTGCACCGTTTAAGTACGAAATTCCAAAGAATTATGCAGGAGTTAAAGGTAGCCTCAGAATGAGATCTCCGGCATATATATACGCATCAGACAGGATGATCGAGCAGATAAAGAAGGACAACGCACCTGAGCAGTTGGCGAATGTGTCGGTATTGCCAGGCCTGGTCGGCTCTGCAATGGCCATGCCTGACATCCACTGGGGCTACGGTTTTCCGATAGGTGGGGTGGCTGCATTTGATGCCGAAGAAGGCATAATCTCCCCCGGAGGTGTGGGCTATGACATAAACTGCGGGGTGCGGGTTCTCAGAACGGATTTCACATACGAAGAGATAAAGGACAGGATAAAGGAGCTGGTGGACGAGATATTCAGGAACGTGCCATCTGGAGTGGGCTCCGAAGGAAAGATAAGGCTCAGCAACACGGAAATGGGAAAGGTCTTTGAAGAGGGTGCCGAATGGGCCGTGGAGAAAGGTTACGGCTGGCCGGAGGACCTGGAACATATGGAGGAGAACGGAAGAATGGCGATTGCGGATGCCTCGCGGGTGAGCCAGAAAGCGAAATCGAGGGGAGCGCCGCAGCTCGGAACCTTGGGAGCAGGAAACCATTTCCTCGAGATACAGAGGGTCGAAGAGATATACGAGCCTGAGATTGCAAAGACCTTCGGAATAACCGAAAAGAACCAGATAACCGTGATGATTCACACAGGTTCCAGAGGAGCTGGGCATCAGATAGCCACGGATTATCTCAGGGTCATGGAGAGCGCTGTAAGGAGATACAGAATCTGGCTACCAGATAAGCAGCTGGCCTGCGCTCCTGTTAATTCGAAGGAGGGGCAGGATTACTTCAAGGCAATGGCTGCGGGAGCCAATTTCGCATGGGCGAACAGACAGATTATCATGCACTGGGTCCGCGAGTCCTTCCAGAAGGTCATGGGAATGGACCCTGAGGACATGGGAATGCATCTTATCTACGATGTGTGCCACAACATAGCAAAGCTGGAGGAACATGATATAGACGGTAAGAGAAGGAAGGTATGCGTCCACAGAAAGGGCGCCACCAGGTCCTTTTCAGGAGAAAGGGAGGAAATCCCACAGGCATATCGCAGTGTTGGACAGCCCGTGCTAATACCCGGCGACATGGGAACGGCGAGCTATATCCTGGTTGGTACAGACAAGTCCATGAAAGAAGCGTTCGGTTCGTCGTGTCACGGTGCAGGAAGGGTGATGAGCAGGCATCAGGCGAAGAGAGAATTCACCGTAAACGGCGTAAAAGGATTTCTCGAAAGACAGGGAATATATCTCAGGGCTGCGACCAAGCACGTTATACTGGAAGAAGCGCCGGAGGCGTACAAGAATATAGATGAAGTGGTCGAGGCGGTTAACGGTGCCGGACTCGCCAAAGTTGCGGTCAAACTTAGCCCCATGGGGGTTGTGAAAGGATGAAAGGGCTAAAGGAAGCTGTCGATGAGGTCATAAGAGAACTGGATGAAAAGGATGCCGTCAGAGAGATAGCGCTCAAAGCATCCAGAGATATCCTTAGAAGGTCCAAAGAGGCCATAGCTATGATGCACAGAGGAAAAGATGCGGTCGAAACACTGAGAAAACTCAGGGAAGACCACATGGCACTTATATCCACCCTGAGAGAGCATCCGGAACTGATACACGCCGGTTATGTCAGCGATGCATCTCAGGAATTCACCGAGGCTATGGTACTTTACACGGTTTTCGAGGAAGAAGAAATCCCTTCCAGCGGCGAACTGAAGGTGGATGCCGGCTCCTATGCCATGGGTCTCGCGGATGTGGTCGGCGAACTCAGACGTTCTGTGCTTGACCACCTGAAAGAAGGGGATATGGAAACTGCGGAATTGAGGCTGGTACAGATGGAAGAAATCTACGAACAGCTTATGAGGCTGGATTATCCTTCCGCCATAGTCCAGATAAGGCAGAAGCAGGACATGGCCAGAGCACTTATAGAAAAGACGAGGGGTGAAGTGGCCATATCGAAAAGGCTTCTGGCTGTGGAAAGAAGATTGGTATAAAGGGTTTCAATCGTAGGCCGCTTCGCCGAAATCCATGCTGTCCAGCCCCTCTTTTTCGTCTTTTTCGGTGGCCCTTACAGGTGTCACTCTGTCTATCGCCCAGAGAGCGCCATATGTGAAGATAAAGGCATATATTGCCATCGTCAGGACAGCGATAACCTCCACAGCGAAAAAGTGCGGATTTCCGAAGAAAAGGCCGTTTGTACCTTCAGGGTTCATTGCAGTCGTCGCAAATAGACCCAGGAGTATTATCCCTGTGAATCCACCTACTCCGTGCACTCCCCATACATCGAGGGCGTCATCCCATCCCTTTCTGTTCTTGTAAGAAATGGCGCAGTAGGAGACGAGACCAGCGACGATTCCTATCAGCATGGATGCCTGAGGGCTTACAAAGCCGGATCCCGGCGTCACAGTAACGAGACCCGCGAGCGCTCCTGTCATGAATCCTATGGAGCTCGGTTTTCCTCGCTTCCATATATCCAAAAACATCCACACCATCGCTGCAAAGGCCGCCGAAATCTGGGTATTCACAAAGGATAGGGCTGTTACGGAATCAACCTTCAGTTCGCTTCCTGCATTGAAAACGAACCATCCGAACCAGAGCATTGCCATGCCTATGGCAACCAGAGGAATGCTGTGTGGTGCAGAATTCGGGAATTTTCTCTTTCCTATGTATGCGACGGAGGCCAGTGCGGAGAAGCCTGCTATCATATGCACCACTATGCCTCCGCCGAAGTCCAGAACTCCCATCTGCTGCAGTATGCCACCTCCCCATATCATGTGTGCCACGGGAAAATATACGAAAACGAGCCAGAATGTCAGAAATATCATATAAGCCTTGAATCTGACCCTGCCTGCAAAGGCACCTGATATCAGTGCTGGGGTAATCACGGCGACCATCATCTGGAATATCATGAATGTGAGCATCGAGATGGCATCGTTACCGGGAAATGGCGTGTCCGGCCCTATGTTGCTCAGGAACAGATAGTCGGGACCTCCTATTATCCCACCTATGTCGGATCCGAAGGTCATGCTGAAGCCGAAGGTAACCCATATTACGGATGTCCATGCCACGGATATGAAACTCTGCATCATCAGTTCCAGGGTGTTCTTCCTCCCCATGAGACCTGCATAGAAAAATGCAAGACCCGGCGTCATGACCATGACCAAAGCTGCTGAAAGCAGGATGAAAGCGGTACTTCCGGTATCCATTATTTCACGACCTTTGAAGGTCGACTATAGAAAAAGGGATAAAGATTGCGCCGAACTATCTCATCCTCTTCACCATCTTCACGGCGCTCTCCACCGCCTCTCTAGCCTTCTCTATCCTTTCCTCGGCCTGAAGCCTCGATTGTCCGTGTCCGGATATGCCGAGAGCAACGGGTTTTCCTGTTTCCACCATGATATCCTGTATTTTCCGGGCTGCGTTGTGCATTATTACCTCATCGTGCTTCGTCTCTCCTTCTATGACTGCTCCCAAGGCGACGACTGCGTCCACATCGTCTATAATCTTCTTAACAGCCAGCGGTATCTCGAAGACCCCGGGAACCTTGATTTCCTTCACAACCTCTGCTCCGAGGAACTCCGCATGCGCTCTCGCTCTTTCCAGCATCATCATGGTTATGTCGTAGTTGTACTCGCTCACCACTATTCCGAGTTTTATTTTTTCCATTTTTCTACCTCCTTTCTTTTTTCCGTGTCGGAGGTCTCAGCTGAACTGTCGTTCATCTTTCTACCTCCTTTTATTCTTCAAACTGTTCTGGCGGGGCATCTTTCTCTGCCCCCTGCCTTCTTTTCTTTATCACAAATGCGGCCACAGCGGCCACCACCATGGAAGCGACAATCATTAGTGGAACGATATTCCTCATTATCCAGCTCATTGCTGGATTCTCTCCTATGTATCCCATATACGGGTCATTCGGTGCTCCGTCTATTCCGTCATATACTCCGTCACCATCCGAATCCTTCCATTCTCCGGTCGGGTCGTCGATGTAATAAAGACCCTCAGTATTATTTTTTTCTCTAACTAAAAATAACAATCTTTTCATATTTGGACTAATTATTGCCGTAGACCAATATATATCTTTATCTTTAAATCTATGTGGTAAGAGCATGGTCTTTTTACTCCCATCTTTTTGCATTAACCATATATTCCCCCCCGCTATTTTATAGCTGTGTGGTGAAACCTTCTCCGAACAGAACAATATCCTTCCGTCTGATGTGAATCTAGCCCTCGCAGGATTCCACGATTCATCCACTATTCTATGTTTGTTCTTACCGTCTGAACTCATTATCCATATTTCTTTATTCCCAATAGATCCTTGGGAGATATAAATTATGTTTTTTCCATCTGGAGAATAAGATGGAAACGATGCACTTCCATCTTTTGAAATATGGGTGAGTTCTACGCCATCCAGACCGACCAACCATATCCCATTATTTTTTATATCTAATGTATAGAATTTATTTAATATTATATTTTTTCCATCGGGATGCCATGAAAATTCATATACCCTTCCGCTTTCACTCGCTATTGATGTGTATATTCTTTTATGTGTAATATTTGAGAAATCCCATGATGGACCACTTCTTATTAAAATATCAATAGAACTCTCTAGTTTTTTAGAGCTAGAATTCTTATAAAACATAAGAAAAGCTATTTTATTTCCATCTGGGCTGAATTGTGGGGGATTCAATGTAACATCGATAGAACTGTTCTCATATAATATTCTTTTCTGGGTTGCGTCCGAGTTCATTATTCCTATTGCAAAAATAGATCCGCCATTTTTAACTGTCTCTGGATCTCTCTCACATATATACGCTATTTTTTTCCCATCTGGTGAGTAAGACATACTGATTATTGTATCTCCTTCGATTTCGTTTAAACAATGTATATTTTCGATATTGTATGTTTTCCACTCATCCGGTGTTGGTATGTATGTATCAGGACTTGAGATATACATAAAAAAATATATAGAAAAAAACGTAATAGATGTTATTATAAATAATATAATAAATAATATAATAATAACTATTTTTATATTTTTTTCCATCTCATCACATCCTCGCAGGTCCCACATCCTCGAATCCCTGCCTCTGGCCTGTTCCGGCCTGCTTTATCAGCCTCTCAGGGTGGAAGAGCATGTTGTAAGCGTTCACAGCATGCTCCCTGACCCTCCTTTCAGTCAGCCATATCAATTCTTTATCGTCCTTCGCCTCATCCATGTGCACAAATACTTCTAAAATATGGGTGTTGGTCAGCAGTTGAGCCATCATTATACCCTGAGATGCCTCGTGAGCGCACTGCTTGTCTATGGGCTCAGGTCCTGGCATTCCCAGGGCCATAACGATATCGCAACCCTCTTTCTCTATCAGAATCTTGCATTCCACAGCAAGGTCCTTGAAACCCGGTACAGTTCTCCTGATTATCTCAAAACCGGTGCCCTGTTTCTTAAGCTCATCTATTGCTATATCGCCCATGTTCACCCTTGCGAATGTCGTGTCCACAATGCCTATCCTCTTCATTTCTTCCCCTCCACAGCTTCCATCCTCTTCTGGAACTCGTACCAGTCTATTATCTTCTGGATAAGCTTTCTGGTAGCATTGAGGTCTGCGGAAAGCGGGCCTATCCGGACAACCTTTATGTCCAGCCCCCTCTTCTTCAGCTCTTCTCTTAGCCAGTTCTCATCGAAGTCCTGGTCATAGCCAAGGGCTATTATATCAGGCCTTATCTCCTCAACCGTCCTGAACATGTCGTCCTCATGGCCTAAAACCGCCTTATCCACAGGTTTCAGGGCCTCCACCATCTCCAGCCTCATCTCCTGCGGCGTTATAGGCTCGTGCTTCCTCTTTCTAACCGTGTTATCCGTGGCCACAACAACCACCAGCTCATCGCCCAGCTTCTTCGCCTCTTTGAGATAGTACAGATGACCGGGATGAAGGAGGTCAAACACGCCTGATGCCATCACTCTTACCATTTTTCCACGCCTCTATGATTTCCTTTCCTTCTATAAATACATATCCGTGTTTCTCAGCGTATGCCCTGGCATCCTCCTTGGAGAGCGCGTTTCCGTCATCGCCCATCATCTCGCAGATTGTTGCGGAGCCTGAGAGCCCGGCCATCAGAGAAAGAGCAGTGGTGAGCTCAGTGTGCCCGTATCTGGTATCCAGAAGACCATCCCTCGCATTGAGCAGGTGTATATGCCCGGGAGAGCGGAATTCCTTTCCGAATCTTTCCCTCGTCTCATCCTTCCCTGTGTTTTCAACCTCTTTTATGAACTCCCCGAGCCTTGAGACGGTGAGCGCTCTATCTTTATCGGTTATTCCTGTGAATGTCCTCCTGTGGTTTGTGGTTAGCCCGAATGCGCTCCTCTCATCGTATGCCAGGTCATTGGCTCTCATCCCCTTCAGCCATGGGTATTTCTCCTCAGCCATCTCGATTATCTCCGCCAGATAGGGGATGCCCAGTTTCTTCCATGCCCATGGCGGCAGTGTGGTACATATAAGGCCGCCTCCGTCCTTCCGGAGCGCTCTTATGTGCTCAGGTTTCACGAACTCGGAGGCGATGACCATATCGGTCTCTCCTTCTCTGTCGTCATCGTCGTAAACCAATATTATCCTGCCTTTTCTCAGATCGGAGAGCGCTCTTTCAACAGGGTCCATGGTCGGGCATCGGAGGATAAATAATAGTTTTTTGGTAAGTAATCAGAAATGAGTAATAAGAATAATGGCTCCCCCTATTGTCGTAGTGCATCTGAGGAAATCATTTATAGCGGTCTTTCATACGGCGAGCCGTGAAAAATTCAAATTCTCCTGCTTTGAAGGCCATAGCCCTGTTTGTCGTTTTATGGGCCCTTCTCTCCGTTGCGATAAGTCTTCCGTATCTCTATATGGGGCCCGAAGAAAAGGCGGAGGATGTCCAGCTTGGCGGTGGGTCTTCCGGTATCGGAGCGTCGGAAGGCTCCGGTGATTTTCTTACGGTCATGTATCTTGTTTTCATATGGTCTCTCATAGGTCTTCTGGTGCTCTACACGATAATAGCGGTGCTCAAGAAGGATTCCGATTACTTCAAGGCGCTCCTCGGGATATTCGTGTTGACCCTCATACTCTCCGGAATAATCATAATAGGAGCCAGCATGAGCGGAGAGGTCGCCAGGAAAGAGAGTCCTGATATCCAGCAAGAGGTTTCCGGAGGAGGCAGCGCTACTGCCAATGTCACCGTCTCCGACAGGTCGGGGGGAACTGGACAGTATGTGGTTCTTGCTGTCATAGCGGTCTTTCTTGGAGTCATCACCGGAAAAATCCTCATGAGTTTTTACGCCAGGCGCACACAGAAGGTAGAAAGTCAGGGGGAGGAGCTTCTGAGAAAGATGGACACCGCAATAAGGAAACTCGGGGAGGGTGGGGACATAAATGAAGTGATTATCAGATGCTACGAGGAGATGTGCAAGGTTCTGAGGAAGAGCGGGGTCAAGGACAGAGATTACTTTACACCGAGAGAATTCGAGAACGCCATAATAAGCCAGATGGATATAAATCCTGGGCCTGTGGGCCGGCTAACATCCCTGTTCGAGGAGGCCAAGTACAGCTCCCACCCCATAGACAATTCCAAAAGAAGGGATGCAATAAGCGCCCTGAAAGAGCTGAAAAGAGAGGTGGAAAGGAGCATGGAGAAAGACGAGGGCGAGTCTTCGGTATCCAACAAGGGGGCGGTGAAGGCGTGAGCGAATGGAGGGAGGCTGTAGAGGTGGAGCCGGAGCAGTATGACTCGGAACTCGTGAAAAATGCGGTCATCATCTCCATCGTATCCCTCGTTTTCGTCTCGGTCTTCATCGCCATGTGGGCGGATTACAGCGGAATTCTCAGAGAGGCTCTCTTCACATTCTCGATATGCCTTTTTCTTCTTGGAACCGCGTACTACATGCTGAAGAATTCCGCAAAATCGGTTACTGATACGGGCCATGAAAGAGAGTATGCCGTCATAGGAAGAGGGGATGAGCTGGCGAAATTCATAAAAAGGGCTTTCTCGGGATATGCTGCCAGTCAGAGCATTCTTGAGGAGACCCTCAGGGAGATATTGATAGAGAGGATTTCCGTAAGGAGGAGAATGACCGTGGATATCGTCAGGGAAAGGATATCCACCTATGAGGGGGCGCTGGGACTTGTCGGGGATGAAGAGCTTGCCAGGCTTCTCTACGAAAAAAAGAAACTCGGCGGAAAAAGGAGACTTATAATAAGAGCGTCCAGAAAATACAGAGAAAAGATAGAAAGAATAATAAATAAGATGGAGGAATGGAATTGAAAATAGATGAAATATCCGAAAAAGCGGGAATGATTATAGGAGAAGTGGAAAAGGGAATAGTCGGAAAAAGGAACGTTCTTGAAAAGGCAATGGCTTCCATACTTGCGAGCGGCCACATCCTTTTCGAAGACTATCCGGGACTTGCAAAGACCATGATGGCCCGGAGCCTTTCGTCTGCGCTCGGCTGCACCTTCAGAAGGATACAGTTCACTCCCGATCTTCTTCCTGCGGACATAACAGGCACTTACGTATTTGACAGGAATTCCGGGGATTTCAAGCTGGTAAAGGGACCCATATTCACGAACGTTCTGCTGGCCGACGAGATAAACAGAGCACCGCCGAAAACACAATCCGCGCTTCTTGAGGCCATGCAGGAAGGACAGACAACCCTTGAAGGTGTCACCTACAGGCTTCCGGAACCTTTCATCGTCATAGCTACCCAGAATCCCATAGAATACGAGGGGACATACCCACTTCCCGAAGCGCAGATGGACAGGTTTCTCATAAGGCTCGAGATGGGCTATCCGTCGAAAAAAGAGGAGGTCGAAATCCTTCGCAGAAGGAAGGAAAGGAAAAAGGATGATTTCTCGGCGGACAAGGTGATAGACACGACAACCCTGACAGACATGCAGAGATCCATGGAGGATGTGCATGTGGACGATTCCATGAGGGATTACATGGTCGAGATAGTCGGGATGACCAGAAAGGACCCCCAGGTCGATGTGGGCTCCAGTCCGAGAGGCTCGCTCGCTCTCATGAAACTCTCCATGGCCTATGCGGCCATACACGGAAGGGACTATGTAATTCCTGATGATGTTAAGGCCATAGCCGTCGAGGCGCTTTCCCACAGAATTCTTCTGAAACCGGGGCCATGGATAAAAGGCGTGAAAACCACCAGCATAATAAGTGAAATCCTGAGAAAGACACCTGTTCCGAAAGTGAAGTAGATGAGGACCGAAAGGGCGTCGTTATCCTACCTGATATTTGCGGTCTTCGTGAGCTTCGGGATGCTTTCAGGAGCCTGGGTGCTCTTCATACTGGCCTGCATAACAGCCTCGTTGCTCGTTGTTTCCTCAACCATGGCTCCGACACGCGCCGAATTGAGGGGCAGAAGGGTTCTCAGTGACGACAAGACCTATGAGGACGGCAGGGTCGATGTCAAACTCATGATAAAGAACACAGGCAACGGCACTTTTTTCCAGATAATAGACGGTGTTCCAGAAGGCGGCGATGTAGAGGGAGAGGCCCATAAGATAGTCTATGTCAGGTCCGGTGGCACAGTGGTTCTCAATTACTCACTCCGATTTCCTTTGAAGGGCAAGTATAGGTTCGGACCCGTCCGCATAAGATGCTTTGACCCCATGATATTCTGGGTTAGGGAATACAAGATCGATTTGCGAGACAGCATCGACGTGTTCATCGGCGCCGAGGACCTGAAAAAGGTAAGACTCGAACCCACGAAGACCAGAAACTGGCTCGGAACCATAAGGTCGAAGAGGATAGGTATAGGTACGGAGTTCTATTCGATAAGAGAATATGTGTCCGGGGACGACGTGAGGAAGATAAACTGGAAGGGGAGCGCCAGAACTGGCAAAATCCTTGTAAACGAATACGAAGGTGAGAACAGCGGCGATGCGATAATAGTTCTGGATGCCAAAGAGGAATACCTTGCCGGTACGGAGAGCAGGAATACGTTTAAGGCAGGTGTCAGAGCCACTCTTTCTATTTCCTCGCACATGCTCAGGCAGAGGAACAGGGTCGGCCTAATACTTCTGGGAGACTATCTAACATGGCTATATCCCGAGTTCGGAAGACGCCAGCTCTACAAGATAATGGAGGCCCTTTCCAGTATTAAGAAGGGTGGGAAATGGGAGTTCGATACGCTTTACTGGATAATCACCCGTTTCTTCCCTGCCAATTCTTACATAATCGTGATCTCCACCCTTCAGGGAAAGGAAATCCCGGGAACCATTATGGAACTGCGTGCAAGGGGGTATGATGTCCTGATACTGTCTCCCTCGCCGATTGCAATAGAAAAAGCGGTTTCCGAGGATGATGCCGAACACAGGCTGGCGTTCAGAATTCTTGAAATAGAAAGGGAAAATGTGATGGACGCGCTGAGGGAAAAAGCGCTCGTAATCGACTGGGATATAAACACATCCCTTGCGGAGGGTCTTAAAATGGTAAGGAGGTTCGCGAAATGAATATCGGTATTAGGAACAGCCAGCTTGTTCTGTCGGCGTCCCTGTTCACATTCATTCTTCTGGAGGACCTCTCTTTTTATCCCAGATTCGGGTATGTCGCCGGTCTTTCGCTTTTATTCCTGATATACGGGATATGGAAAAACAACCGCTCCGCCAGGATATTCTTTTCCGTAATCCTCTCTCTGGCATATGTGGGAGCATGTCTTTTCTATAGGTTCGAATTGCTCTCTGTCCTGAAAATGGCGATTATCTGGTCGATGTTATTTGCGCTCTTTTCCGTAATGGCCTCGCCGGAATCCGAGGATTTAGAAAAAAGGATGTTTTTTACCTCGGCCGTGTCCTCTGCTTTCTCTGCGTTTTCGATAATGGCAATAAGCGTTATCACAGTGCCCGTACCTAACCCAATAGTGCTGGCGGTCATGGGCATGGTCGCAGGTCTTGCCATGGTGTACATAATTTACAGATAGCGCTATTTCCTAACATCGCTGAATATGGCCTCCAACTGGCTCATTATGTTCCATACTATCGTTCTTCCATGGAGAGGGAGGTTCTGGTCATTCGCAAGTTCGTCCATTATGAATATCACACTTGACGCTCTGACATCCAGAGGCTCGTTTTCGTTCATGAGTCTTTCCTTTGCCTCGGCCGCACCCCTTCTTATGTTTCTAGGAATGGAGTTATCTTCGGCTATCTGCTCGAGCAGTTCTATGGCTTTCTTTACCTTTTCTTCCACTTTATCACCTCCAGAGGTGATGGAGAAGGGTTATTCGCCCTTCATCTTCTTTTCTTCCATCTTTCTTAGCTCCTTCCTCTTGATCTTGCCGCTCTGGGTCTTCGGCAGGTAGTCGGGAGCAACGAATTCGATTATCCTCGGATATTTGTACGGGGCCGTTACATTCTTTACGTGGTTTTGAAGCTGCTTTTTCAGCTCTTCGCTCGGCCCATAACCCGGTTTGAGCACCACATAGGCCTTAACGAGCTGCCCTCTGACACCATCCGGGTCCGGTACGCCGATAACAGCGCTCTCCGCAACCGCGGGATGCTCCTGCAGAGCACTCTCCACCTCGAAGGGGCCTATCCTGTATCCGGAGGATTTTATCACATCATCGGCTCTCCCTACGAACCAGAAATAACCGTCCTCGTCCTTGTATGCCTTGTCGCCGGTATAATACCAGTCACCGTGGAACGCCTTCTCGTTCGCCTCGGGATTCTTCCAGTACTCTTTCATCAGGCCAGGCGGTTTTTCGGGTTTGACCTTCACGGCTATGTGTCCTTCCTCACCGGGCGGCAGTTCGTTGCCGTCATCGTCTATTATGGAAACATAATGGCCGACGGTCGGTTTTCCCATCGAACCGGCTCTTATCGGGAACCACGGGGAATTCCCGACAAGGCAGACCGTTTCCGTCTGTCCGTAATAATCGTAGATATCCAAGCCAGTAGCATCCTTCCACACCCTTATGACCTCCGGGTTCAGAGGTTCGCCGGCGCTCAGGCTGTGTCTGAGATTGTGGAAATCGAAGTCCTTGAGGTCTTCCTGAAGTATCATCATCCTGTAAGCGGTCGGAGGGGCACAGAATATGGTGACTCCGTATTTTTCAAGGATTTTGAGAACGGTCCTCGCATTGAACTTGCCCTTGGCGTACCACTGAAGGACGGCGGCACCATACATCCACTGCGGGAAGAACTTGCCCCACGCGGTCTTTGCCCATCCGGTATCGGCTATCGTCCACTGCAAATCCGTTGACTTCACATCCTGGACCATGTAGCCCGTAGCTTTATGTCCTATGGGATAGGCCTGGGTGTGCAGGACCATTTTCGGATACGATTCCGTTCCGGACGTGAAATATATAAGGAACGGGTCATCGGATTTCGTGGGCTCCACGTCATCCTTTTCGAGTATCCTGGAAGCGCTTTCCATCACCTTTTCGTATGGTGTCCAGCCTTCTCTCTCCCCTCCGATGATTATGTAGTGTTTGAGTGTCTTTAGATTCGGTCTCGCCTCGTCCACCCTGTCAGCAAACTCGTGGCTCACTATCGCCGCAATTGCCTCGGCGCTGTTCACCCTGTATTCTATATCGTGCGGTGTCGAAAGCGTGGGCGTAGGCATGAAGACGGCACCTATCCTGTTCAGTGCCAGGACCGCGATGTAAAATTCGGGAATTCTCGGCATAAGGAGGAAAACCCGGTCTCCTTTTTTTATACCTATTTCTCTAAGATAATTCGCAAATTTCTTTGATAGGACCTTCATATCCCAGAATGTGTGATACTGGGGATTCTCACCGTTCTCATCCACGGATATGAGGGCAAGCTTTGTCCTGTCCTCTGCCCATTTATCCACGATATCCCATGTGAAATTG
>JAJRTH010000004.1 GCA_024278375.1 archaeon
TCGCAGTGTCGGCAAACCAGATGTCATATGTTCCGGACACATAGTCATAGTCATGTATTACAACCCACGTTTCGTTCGTTATGTTTCCATGAGGCAGGAAGAAGCCCCAGTAGGTCTGGTTTGTTATTGTCTCGTTACCAAGCGTACTGAAAATCATGGACTCGTTGTTGTAAGTTAGGTTGTTCAACCAGAGGTCCAGATATGTTATGTTGCCGTGTGACAGATATCCTGTTGTGTTGCTAATCATGTTCACGGTTTCATTTACTACGCTCACGGAAGACGCGTTAAGAGGATATGTCTCGAAGTACGGTCTCAGAGAATCGGGGTCCGCCGTTATGTTCTCTCCGGAAATAGTCTTCACATCGTATTTCTCGAATATCGCACCTTCATAGATACCGGGAGAGGCTTCCGGCGGGACATTAACCGTGGCCGTGAAAGTGGAGGAAGAGCCTGCAGCTACGCTTACACTGGACGGTACGTTGAGCCAATTCCACTGTACGTTTTTATAGAACGTGCAACTAACATTCCACGGTAGATCCGAGACTCCAGAATCCACGGAATAGGGCAGTATTTTGATTATCAGACCGTCATGTCCTCTCTGCAACGGATTGTACATTGTAACTTGGAGAGTGTTTCTCTCACCGTCTATGAAATAATCCTCCGTGATGGTGTTCAGTTCCGAATCGTCGACAACGCCGTCCAGATTGACATCTAGCCAATCCATTATTTTCAGCACATAGCCGGAGTAGTATGGATTAAGTCCGCTGTCTGCGGAGGCAACCACCTTCATGAGAGTGGACTCCGGAGGTATTCTTTCCAGTATGTTCTGGCTGAACTCGTCTGTCGGGCTGGCCGTTGTGAACGCGTATGATAACTGACCTACTTTCTCGATTGTTTGGGATTCCAGCTCGACATTTTCCGAATCAAAGCCATTTATGGTAAAGGTCTTGCCAGCAGTGGAATTTGGATACATGAGATTCGGGAATGAGTGGTAGTTCTCTCCGTTATAGGTGCCGGGGCTCCACGATGAGGGGCTGGTCCAGATGCCTCCGAGACCGAAGGCTATTTTCACAGACCGCTCGGCATTTATGAAACCGGCGCCTTGGGAGAACACATCGTGGTTCCGTGTATCCGCACCTGAGGAAAGTATCTCTTTCACGGCTTCCGCATCCGGCATTACGGAGTTTGCGCTGAAATATGCCTGGGCTATAAGCGCCGTTACTCCAGCGGCAATGGCAGCCGAGAGATCGGAACTCTCGACATTTGCATATGCTGTGGTGCCATCCGCAGTACTTGCCGAGCAGGCATAATTCAGAATGGTGTCCACTTCTCCGGTACCGACTGCAATAACATCGGGCTTGCTTCTTCCAGCAACAGTCGGTCCCTTGCTGGAATATGCAGCAACGTCTCCATAGTGATGTAGGTTACCGGTCTCCAGCAGATAAGCGTTATACGTAGCTGCTCCTACCACTATTGCTCCCGATGCGGAGGGGGCGGATATTGTCCCATAACCATATCCCTCATCTCCGGAAGGCACTATGAAGGGTATTTTGGAAGAAGTGTAGTCATAGATTATATAATCCATGGTTTCCGAAAGTCTGTCAAGTCCGGCTCCATAGCTCGAAGAAGGAAGAGCGCTACACACCATATCGGCTTCATCACCTGTGTTGGGTTGACCGTCATATCCTTCTACGGTGAAATACCAGGAATCTTCCAGGTTGCTTCCCGAATTCATGACTGGCAAAAGCGTAGAATTGGGCGCCACTCCTCTTGCGGAAGAGGCTATCGCCGAGGCTATTTCTGTTCCGTGGGTAATTGACCTGGATTCCCAAAAATCATACTGGAAATCTCCGAAGAAACAGACGATATCTCCGTTACCGGGGATTACGTTCGTTAGGCCGTTTCTGGAAGAATACACGTCCGAATAGGGTATGGGGACACCACCATATTCATAGTCTGCGGTTATTGTGTCTGTTGCTGCGGGCGGATCTGTGAATGTCACGATACCGGTTGCTTTATCCACTGTCCATGGCTTGTAGGTGTATGAGATATCAAAAATGGAAAGGGGAGATGCAGGATATGTCAGGGAAACCTTAGATCCAGATACAGAGTAGTCCGAATCCAGATACAGCTTTCCGGTATAATTGTAGAAAGCGTATATTTCAGTCCCTTTTACGAAAGAATCGACAAAGCTGTTCGACAGAGTGACAATCCCTCTCGAAAGATCGATGGTGTACTCGGTATTCAGGAGCTTTCTGAATGTCGGAGGTTCTGTTTCGGATGTATATATAAGGCCATAGAGGGTACAGTTCTCTATGGTGACATCGTCCGTTGCGGTATCGTGATGGGATAGGTATATGGGCTCGTTATCAAATCCGCCGGAAGATTTCAGAATGGTCTCGTTTATCACGGGTATGTGAGTTCCGGATATGTCTATGGATACTATATTGCCATGCTGAAGTTCGAAACCTGTCTCCCCCCCAATATTGCTTATGGTCTCGAAGACGGATATGTCGTTCCATACCACACCGTTCTTTTTTATAACGACGGTATCGGGGAAATCCACAGGTTTGTTCGCCAACTGTGCCTCCGTACCGCTCACTGAAAGTACTTCGTTCTCGGCTTTATTGGCAGAAGATATGAAATAAAGAGTACCTGCCGATATATCTGGGATTCCATCCGCATTTACATCGATAGTGGCAGTCGGATTGCTTTTGTTCACCCTCACATCCTGCGAGTCAAAAGTATAGTCATTGTTCAAATCTATATATACTGTATCATACTCTCCAGGAGCGTTTTCATCGACAACAAGAACCCCGACAGTACCGAACGTCTTTTTCAGGACGTCACTCTGATGGTTTCCGAAATGATATGTTCCACTCATACTAACGATTTCTGCGGTGTTTATTGTATATTCGGGTATATCGAAAACAGCAAAATTGCTGAGAGACGTCATGTTTGTCGAGACGAAGTCCGTCACAGTCCTTCCATTGAGATTTCTGTCCAGAGGCACGGTGTCCTGGACTCTCTTGTTTCCGATGGAGACGAGCTCTCCTCTTATTCCGTTAACCGCCTTGCCTCCGAAGAACTCCCGAGATATGGAAATCTCCACGAAACCGCCAACCACATAATTTTTGATTATCGAAGAGTAGGCGTAGTCTCCGCAGTCATAAATGGAGTAGGTCTCCCATGTGGAGGTGCTGGCATTCCACATGTAGACTGTTGGCGCAGAAATGGTGTTCGGAAATATCTCCGCATTTTCGTTGGTATAATTCGTGGTTATAACAGTGTCTATCTTGTGGGAGTAGAACACATTGTAGGATGTATCTGTCGTCCAGTCTCTGATGACTCCGTCTTCCGAACCCGTGAGGATGTTCGTACCATAAAAATCGGCATATTTGATGGGGCTTTTGTCTACGTTTGTTATATTTATATTTTCCACATATGTTGTCGAATCCCATCCTATCACCGTGCCATCCGTAGCCGCAGAGAAGATTTCATTGCCAGACCAGCCTACTATGTGTCTGTCAAGAGCGGCAGGATGTGCTGTTATGTTCCACAAACCATAGGTTGCGAAGTCATGGTCCGCCCAGTTTGTGGAGAGGTCGGAAACGTCCCACACGCAAACTTTCCCACCAAGGTCTCCGGAGACAATCTTGGACCCATCAGGACTCCATTTCAAAGAAGAGACATCTGAGACATGGCCACCGGTCAGAGCTATCCTAGTGGCGGAGGATATGTTATACACATATATGGTATTGGTCGAGGTATAGGCCAGCCAGTCCGGATTCGATGGGTGGAAAGCGAGGTCTCTCGAAGGACCGCCGGTATTTATGTTCGTCACGGAACTGTTCGTTACTAAATTATATATTGAAATAAGCTGGGTGCTTCCCATACCGAGAATTCCGAGATAGCTGCTGTTGCTGTTGAAGGACATGAGATTGCTGTATCCCCAATCGTCTGGTATTGAACTTATGCCATAGGAAACTCTTTCTTTGAGATTCCAAGTAGTTGTATCCCAGAGATAATAATAGCTCTTCGTTGTTGATGCGAGGGTATTGCCGTCTGGCGACCATGCAAGGGAGAGGACATCTCCGGTATGATCCAGGTCAGAGAAGCTTCCGTCTGGGAACCAAACCCTTACAGCGTTTTTATCTTCCGTTTTGGTAAGACCAGGAACCGCACAGCTGGCAACATAGCTGCCACCCGGACTGGTTCTGAGCTGTTTTATTACGTTCGAATGAGAACTCTCGAAATCTATATAGTTTCCCTCGGGGTCCGTTATCGAACCGGAAGTCGGTCCATCCAGATCGAGATAGATGGCGTACTCTCTATCAGCTTCGCCGAACTGAGTGGAGAAACCGAAATACCAATTCTCTTCGTCCCTTGCTCCGAAAAGATCCTTCAGGTTGAAATCATAGTGGTTTGTTGTATTTGGACAGTACACATCAATATTGTCGGTAGATACAGATTCCTTAGGACTGAAATCGTTCTGTCCGTCTACTTTTATGGTATGTGTCACTTCAAACGGACCGGCTCCGCTCGCGGACGTGTCCACATAATATGTCCCTTCGGGACTGCCGGTCGAAAGGAATTTTCCCATGGAATAGGGGTCAAAGGCCATTGGCCAGCCATCGTAATAGGTGAGGTTGACATTATTGGAAACAATCGAAGAAGGCAGTTTAGAAACATCGAAAATCTCTTCCTTCCCCATGAGATTGGGATTTCCGAAATCGATTCCGGTATCCACAACACCGACCGTTATGCCGCTTCCACTAACACCCATTTTTTCGGCCTGTGGAATTCTGTGTGCATCTCTAAAGGTCCATCCGTCCAAAACAGCAGTGGGTCGAGGGGCTGCGATATCTCTAAGAGAAAGTATCTGTGAGTCGATGTTTGTGCCCTTCTCAATATTTTTTGTATCGGATATCATACCATATGTCTGCGAATCATTTTCCGTTTTCTGGGAAAAATCTCCGAATATTGTACTGTGCTGTGCCAGCACTCCCGCAGAAGAGAGGCCGAGCATAAGCACTACAATGATGCTCAGGATTTGCATTCCAATTCTCTTTCTCATTTTTTTACCTCCATGAAATTGGTAATTCGACCATCTCTTTTTTCTATTTAAACTTAACGGGAATAAAAGATAGAGTTTGTGGAATAAAAGATAACTTTAAATAGAACGATACCCATAGTGAAGATGAGTCCTAGTGAGAAAACGACTTGCTAGGAGAAGAGAGAGAATAAGGAGGAAAAACATGAAAGAAAAAATGAAAACGATAAGCATCGGATTGGTGCTTTTAGCAGCGCTCCTCATGATTATTCCAGCGACGGCAGTACAGAGTACTGCGGTAAATGCAACGCCGGAGAACAGCGCTGTACCTTTCGAATACGTCCAGATCCCAATCACGGGACCGGACACAGTGGCTCGGTTGAGAGCGCAGGGACTTGAGGTGGTCGATGACAGTGGATGGGCCGCCATAGTCAAAATGCCTCTCGACCAGAAGGAATTGATGAAGGGAAGA
>JAJRTH010000001.1 GCA_024278375.1 archaeon
CATATTCCACCATTCCGTCCAACTATTTTTAACTTTTCTCAAAAACCGGAAAAAATAATTTGAAAGAGAAAGGGTTTAGTTCTTTCTGCGGTAGACGTAGCTCACGGCAACGAAGAGACCTATTGTCGCCAGTATCGGTATCAGTATCGTCGAGAACTCTGGTACAGTAATCGGCGGTTCACTCCATCCTGTTGTCTCGTATGTTCCACCGGCACCGTCCGTGAAGAGAGCGCTGACCTGTACGATATAGTTGTTGGCGAGCTTTACTGTGTCACCACCAGGAGCACTGCTCACTGTCGGACTCGTTAGGTTTATCCACCAGTATCCCGTGGAGCCGGGGTCCGTCACACCGGGTGCTGCATTTGCCGGTGCATTCGGTCCTGCCGTGAAGTTGCTTATGGTGTAGTTGCCGAGCCATCCGCCGCCCTTGTATTTTATGTGTGCCACAAAGCCAACGCAGTTGTCGAATGTGGCCTTGTTCCAGTTTGGAGATACATACTGGTAGCTCGTGAACCTGAATGCCTGTACCGTTATGTTCATCCAGTCTGCACCGCTTCGTATCGTCTGCGGAGGATCTCCCGTAGCACTGACATTTATTGGTTCCCACACGGCAACGTTGTCTAGAAGATTTGCTGGGCTTGCTCCTACACCTTCGGCAATCGTCCAATTTGAGGCAAATGTATAGTTCGCGACATTATTTCCGAGATGGTTCGCTGGTGTTGTTCCGTCAGCTGCACCCATACCGTCCTTCAGAGCCTCTCCATAGATATACATATGGTCTCCGGTCACAGGCTGGCTGTCAAATGGATCGCCTGTAGTTGTATCCCAAGTATATGAAACGAATCCTCCTTGGTTTGCATCTCCACCGTTGTTTGTTGAGTTAGACCAATCTGTCGGATCTTCACTGGTGTGTGCCAGGATAATTCCATAGTAGCTTGTGCCATCGTAGTATGTCAATGTTCCATCCATGCTATCTATCAGGTATCCATTTATGTTTTCAGCAGCGCCTTTCACATTCGCAGGCATCATTCCTACCGCGCTTATGCCCATAAGGGCAATCAGAGCAATCGCAATTGCTTTATTCTTCATTTGGTCACCTCTTTCCTTATATTCTTTCCTCTATTTAACATTATTGTGTCACCACCGTCTGTATTATCACCGGAGTCCATGTGAAAGCACTTGTTGTTTCTATTTTCACTGCCATTCCTTGCGTTATGGTGAAATCTGTTCCTGTCCATGCATTAACGAAACCTGCCGCATAATAATATGACGCTCCCTGAGCCTGAGTAGTTGCATCCCACGAGCGTATTGCTGATATCTTCGTGTTTGTTCCAGCCCCTGTTCCTCCTTCAATCTGTATGACTATATCGCTTGCAGTTATTGCTCCGTCCGCATTCATATCCTTTAATGTGAACGGTATAGATATCCAATTTACTACACCAGCAGCTACATTTTCCAGAGAATAGTTTGCCGTTCCGTTATCTGTTCCATTTATCACCCATGTGAAAGCACTTGTTGTTTCTATTTTCACTGCCATTCCTTGCGTTATGGTGAAATCTGTTCCTGTCCATGCATTAACGAAACCTGCCGCATAATAATATGACGCTCCCTGAGCCTGAGTAGTCGCATCCCACGAGCGTATTGCTGATATCTTCGTGTTTGTTCCAGCCCCTGTTCCTCCTTCTATATCGATTACAAGGTCGCTTGCGGTGAGTTGTCCGTCTCCATTCAAATCCCTCGCAAGAGCAAATACCTCATCTGGAATGGAAACCCAGTTAACAACACCTGCTGCTACATTTTCCAGCTGGAACTTAACCACAAACGCCATGCTAGAGTTGTTTCCTTCGGTCGTTCCGTCAGTAGCTCTGACGATATAGAAGTGATTATCCGCATCTGCAAGTGCGCCGACATGTGTGTACGTTGTACCTGTGACTCCCGAGGCGAGAAGAGTCCACGGCCAAGGTGCCAGAGAGTTGTTCGATTCATATATGTTGTATCCGCCAGGTGGGTTATTAGCATCGTCCCAATGAAGTATCGCGTCTCCGTTAACGGTATCTTTCTCGACCCAGAGATTGTAGACCGGCTGAGGAGTCCATAGAATCGGGTAATCCGCTGTCACCACGGTGAAGTCGGCAGTACAGTTCTCTGTATCCTGCGGCGAAGAAACCGTACCTAGTCTTATTATTCCCTGGTCCGCTCCAGGTGATGCCGCATCGGGCATTATCGTGTTGTCCGGCTCAACTGTCTGATTTCCGTATTCAACTCTGTCGATTACGACTGGATTTCCACCGGCCTTTGTTGCTGCGGGATCTGTCCATACGAGTTTCATTTCATCTGCCGGGTCCAGAACTGTGGTTGCTCCGAGATCCACATACCATGCAGACCATGTTCCCGCCGTATTGCTGACATACTGTGCGTTTCCAGCCAGAGGCAGGCTCCAGCCGTCATTGTCCTCCAGATAATAGTCCGTCGGATCCCATGTACTGGGTGCTGCTATCCAAAGAAAGTCGTTACCGCTTGCGGGGCTAGGCACGAGTTCCCATATCTTCGCAAGGTATGGCTGTCCGGTAGATGAGAAAGTCAGTCCTGCGTTTACACTTCCGTTCGTAACCCATGTGTCGTTTTCATTGGCTATCAGAAGTCCATTGGTTGGGTCGTTTATCCAGTAAACTATATTCTCGCCAGCATCCGCACCATCCTTTTCCGTGGTTATGACATCGTCATTCCCGGGTGTCACTATCACAAAGGTTCCATCACCCGCATATGTCAGATTCGTTGCATATCTTACGCCATCTACCCATGCAGAAATCTCCACACCGTCTGCGGGCGCCACGGTATCGACAGTTGCCTGTCCATACCTCTCGAATGGCTGTGGTGGTGCTGCCATCACCGTAATCGCTGAAAATACCATCATCGTGGTAATCGCAAGCACTATTCCGCTAATTATACGCTTTTTTTGCATTTTTTATCCTCCTGTTTCCAGGTATATAACCGTCCAAACTTAAACGGGTACTCTATATATACTTTGTGGCACAAATTTTAAACCGAAATAGCAGAATATATTATTGTAGAATAAACCTATTGAAAGACGGAATCTCTACCATATCTCTCCATTCATCGATGCAATTGCATTCAAGGCTCTCAAAAGCAGACAAATCCTGAGTGAGCGAGAATGTCTCTATGGCACCCATAACCCCGCCATCACATATTCCACAATTATGCGCTCCCCTGCCCATCCCTCCGGCTGTTGGCCATGAGACCAACCTCACCTCTCCGATGGATGGTTTTGCCCTTTTGAGGACTTCCACAACAGACCACAGCCACGGAGCCCTGTACTCGCCCCGTCTCCAGAGGTGATGAACAAGCGTGAAGCTCTGTACGTTCACGGGATTGACCGAAACCTCGGAAGAATGTTTGGACGCAAAAATTATGGAGTTCACCGCGTCCTCTATTGCCTCTTTTTCCGTCATGAACGGAGGTTTCAGGAGGACATATGTTTTTAGAGGTATTTTCATTTTCATAAGTCTTTCCGCTGCATTCATGTAATCCTTCAGCCTGAAGCTCTTGTTTATGTTCCTCTCGAGAATCTCATCGGAGGCGCTCTCCAGACCCATTGCAATCTCCAGGTTATCCTGCCTTATCTCCCCGAGCCTCTTTTCGGTTACGAACTCCGGCAGCGATTCGACTATAAGTCGCTCCGCATCGTCAAATGCTTTAAGAATATCAATCTGTATGTCTGGCGGAATCTCATTCGGGTCAAGAAAACTGCCTGAGGTGAATATCTTGACCACTTTTTCTCCACTGTATCTCTCAAGGGCTTTCTCCATCTGAATCCTGAGATTCTCGGATTTCACGGGTTCCATCCTAGCATCATTGATATAGCCACACATTGTGCAGCCCGAGTGCAGAGCCCAGTAACAGCCCCTCGTTCTCAGTATTAGAACAAAGGCATCGACAATCTTTCCATCTGAAACGTCTTTCTCCGTCCACATGGCTATGGGTCTTGTTTCGTTGATTTTCTTCGGTTTATTCGGTCTGAACGACTTAACGAGTTCGGGGAGATTCGCTGTATCGCATTTTTGGTTATACTTCTGTGGCATATGGGATAACACATGCTTTCATGATATATATCTTCCTACAATCTGTTTTCATGGTATGCCCTGAGAACGCCCGTCATCTAGGATTTTCTGCAAAGTGAATATATAGGAGGAGTGTCTTCTATGACCTCCAGAATACGGTGTTCAAAATGTGGAAGGCAAGCAAAAAGGATGTTGACGGACGAAAAGAGCATTTTAGCTTACCTATAGCAATAATGGTGTCAACAATATTTGCGCTGCTGATTTTCACAATCCCTGCGGATGGATTGGATAGCAACATGAGAGGAGCAATGGTCGTTTTCGTGGTAGCAGCCATTCTGTGGATATCGGAGGCCGTTCCTCACTATATCACCTCTTTTGTGATAGTGCTGATGGAGGTCATTCTGATAGATGAGAGAATATTCTCGGCATCCGATGCCCTTCAGCCATTTTTTAATAAACTGATAGCGTTGTTCTTCGGTGGTTTTGTGCTTTCAATAGCATTGAACCGATACGGTCTGGACAGGATGATGGCATATTACGTGCTCTCGAAAGCAAAAAAGAGTCCTGCCAGGATCCTGATGGGGATGATGGCGATCACGGCCTTTCTTTCAATGTGGATGTCCAACACAGCCACAACCGCCCTGATGATGGCCATGGCATTACCTGTCTACGCCGCCATACCACAAGAGGAAAGGTTCAGAAGGGCGCTGATACTGGGAATTCCATTCGCTGCAAATATCGGTGGTATGGGTACGCCGGTTGGGACGCCGCCAAATGCCATAATAATCAATGAGCTGGCGGAGGGAGGATATACCATTGGGTTTTTACAGTGGATGCTTATGGCCCTTCCCGTGATGGCCGTATTGCTAACTTTGACATTTTTGATACTCTATTATTCGTTCAGACCGAAAAAAGAAATTTCTATTGAAATAAAATATGAGAGCACTCATAGGATTGGCAAAAAACAGATGTATGTTCTTGTCATATTCATAATAACGGTTTCCCTGTGGTTGCTCTCCTCAACTGGTGAAGTCAAGAGCATTTTTCAGTCATCTGGAATAATAGCGCTCATCCCTGTAATCGCATTTTTTGGAGCAAAAATTCTAGACAAAGATGATTTGAAGAAAATAAACTGGGATGTCCTCATCCTCATGGGAGGGGGCATGTCCCTCGGAGGTGCCATAGAGGCTACTGGCCTGGGTGCCTGGGTTATAGGGCGCATAAATCACACATCCATGAGCTTCTTTGTTCTTATTACAGTGTTTGCCGTTATCGCGGTTATAATGTCCACGTTCATGAGCAATACCTCCACAGCCGCACTAATGGCACCCATTGTCTTCACAATTGCCTCTGCCAGCACAAATACTGTTGTACTTATGGTCGCTCTCGCTCTGGCATGCTCCATGGCCATGGCCCTTCCGGTCAGCACACCGCCCAATGCCATAGCATACGGTACAGAAGAAATCCCTGTTAAAGACATGATGATATATGGGACCGTCGTTAGTGTCGTCGGGATGCTTCTACTCATCCTGTTTTTCGGCATTTGATATCAGTTTTTCGAACACAATAGCATACACCATCCCACCGTAGAACTCGGATTTATCTATTATCTTTCCCTTCTTTTTCAGGGGAGTCTCTATGTCCCTGTCAAAGTGCGTCCTGCCGAAGAGCTTTGCCACGGGAACGAGAAGTACGTGCGTGAGCTTTGCCCACGACTTTTTAGGTCGGCCGGTGTCGAGTATCACGGCTTTCCCGTCTTTCTTCAGTATCCTGAGCATCTCGTCCATGGCTTTTTCATAATCCGGTATGGTGGTCAGAGAGAAGGTGCTTATGACTTTTTCAATGCTGGAATCCCTTAACGGAAGGTTTTCCACGTCACCTCTTATGAAGATCGCATTTTTCACGCCGCTTTTTTTCGCCCTTTTTTTGGCCATCTCCAGCATTCCGGTTGATATGTCGATACCTATTATCTCCTTTGGATTCTTTTCAGCAATCCAGGGGATTATCAGTCCGCTACCCGTTGCGATATCCACCACCCTCTCACCCTCCTTTATATCAAGCATGTCTATGGCATGTTTTCTCCACCTCTTCTCGGCGCTCCCGAGGCCAGGAAATGTATCGAGAAAATCGTAGAAATAGCTGAACCTATCGTATCTCCTCTCCACCTTGTCCCTCATTATTTACCACCACCATACGACCCCATAGAGAGGATTTCCAGTTAGGATATATGAGGATATAATGTAGGCCAGAATTGCACCCGTGTTAAGGAAGGGCAGACCGGCATGTGCTTTCCCCTTGAAAACGAAGTGAAGGAGTATCAGGTAGCCGGCGAACGCACCTCCGATTATGCTGAGCGCTATGGTGAGGTTGATTTCAGAAGGAAGGTGAAGATAGGCGGATGCCGAAAGTATTCCAGGTATTATTACATCCCCGAGGCCCATGAACATAGCCTCTCTTTCCTCTCCGCCGCCATCCCAGGATTCCTTCCTTATCTTCACTTTGTCATTGACAAAGGAGTATTTCTTTTTCTTGGGTGCTACTATGATTATAGGCAGCTTTGTTTCAAGCACCGTGTCGGCAAGGTCGAGCATATGTTTCGTTCTGTAAACGGATATGAAATCGTAAACCGCCATAACAACCAGAAGTATCAGGGCGGGGAGTATTCCAAAAGAAAGCCCGAATATGGCTATTATGCCGGCACCCATTATAACGCCCGTGATGTCTATAACATACCATTCGGGTTTTACCATCAGTGCTCCTGCCATGAAGGTTCCGAGCATGAGCGATATCGAAAAGGGAATATCGATGAATATTCCCGGTACCCAGATGAACGCCGGAATTGCGAAATTAGCAAGAGGATACAGGGCAAAGACCATCGCAGACCAGACGGATAATATCATGAAATATCGTATCACATAGTCCAATCCCTTTCTGGCGAACCAGAGTAAGAGCGCTGTCATGAGAATTATGATCACGACATAATAAAGCGGATTCATGGGGTCATTGGCGTTCTCGAAGGCCCTGTACTCATCAGGATATAGGGGTATTATCGCCAGTGCTATGAACTGCGTTACCAGAAATGTTATAGCCATTATGAGAGCAGGTCTGTACCCGCTCCTCTCCATCAGTATTTCCTCCGTATAACATAGTCCACAAGGTCTAGGAGCGCTTCCTTCTCCTCGCTATCATCCAGCACCTCAAGTGCTCTCTTCGCCCTGTCCGCATAGTCGAGCGCAAGGGATTCGGCATCCTGTATCGCTCCAACTTTTTTCATGAGTTCTATGGCTTCTTTGACCTCGTCATCGCTGGCTTTCTGGTTTCCCAGTATGCTCAGGAACCTCTCCCTATCAGGGCCCTCAAGCCTCTGCAATGCATACACCACCATGAGGGTCTTCTTTCCGTTCCTTATGTCGCTTCCCACGGGTTTTCCCAGTGTTTTTTCATCCGCTGTCAGGTCCAGAAAGTCATCCCATATCTGGAATGCGAGGCCCATGTACCTGCCGTATTCGGCCATCTTCTCGTAGACTTCAGGCGGAGCGCTGGCTATGCGAGCGCCGTTCTTTGCGCCGTTTATGAACATCAGAGCGGTCTTCTTCTCTATCATCTCAAGATATTCCTCAGGTGCTATGTCAGTACGCTCCTCGAAGTCCATGTCCATCTGCTGTCCCTCGGCTATGCCTATGACCATCGATGAGATATCCGCCAGAATCTCCCTCAGAACGGAGTGTTCGACATCCAATCCTGAAAGCACATTGAAAGCCAGGGCGAACATGGCATCTCCTGCGTTTATCGCAGTGGCGTTATCAAATACCTTGTGCACTGTGGGAACCCCTCTTCTTAGGTCGTCATTGTCCATTATATCGTCATGAACAAGGGTGAAGTTGTGTATTATCTCCAGAGATATCCCGAAAGCCAGGGCTCTTTTCCCCTCTCCTTTTTTTATTGCATCCGCACTTATCATGGCCAGAGCCGGCCTGAGTATCTTTCCTCCCGCCGAAGGGAGGTGGGACATGGCATTTCTTAGCCTTTCATCCCTTACAATCTCAAAGCTCTTCAGCAATTCCCTCTCTATATCGGGTTTTCTAATCCCTATGGCCTCTTTTATATCCAAAATCACACCTCCGTCTGCTCGAACCAGTCCCTGAGCTCTCCGTGCACTACGAACCTGGAATTGCGGAGCGCATGGACATTCCTCGCACCTAAAAGAAACATTGCGACTTTAAGCTCTTTCATTATATTCTCAAGCTCCCTTATCACAGCATCGGAGGACTCCGTGGCAGGTTTGAGGAGCCTTCTGGCAATGCCTGCAGCTGATGCGCCCAGAACCAGGGCTTTTGCCACATCCAGGCCGTTCCTTATGCCTCCTGTGGCGATTATCGGTAGGCCCACGGATGCCTCTATTATAGATGCCGGTGTAGGTATTCCCCAGTTCCAGTACAGTTTGCCCAGAGATGCCTTCTCCTCATGGCCCTGTTCCAGGGCCCTGTAATACTCCACGGCGGAGAATGATGTTCCGCTGAGGCCGCCGACATCTATTCCCATAACTCCCGCCCTCTTGAGCTTCAGCGCAACGCTTCTGGATATTCCGGCTCCGGTTTCCTTGACTATCACAGGAAATCTTCTGGAAAGGGTTCTGAGAGCATCGAGGACCCCCTCTGCCATCAGGTCTCCCTCGGGCTGCACGGCCTCCTGAAGGTAATTGAGATGAACTGCGAGAATGTCCGCATCTATCATCAGGAACAATCGCTCTATCTCTCTATCTGTTATTCCCTTCCTCTTCTTCTGGTTTATCAGCTGAGGCGCTCCTATGTTGCCTATGAGGAGTGGAATCCTGTGCTCCTTGACCACCGAATAGGTGCTGAACAGCTCCGTGTTCTCCAGCCCTGCCCTCTGACTACCCACTCCCATGCCTATCCCCAGTTTCTCAGCGGCTACAGCCAGATTCTCGTTTATCTTCCTGCCGAACTCGGTTCCTCCGGTCATTCCTGAGATGATTATGGGGGCATTGAGTCTGACTCCAAAGAGCTCCGCGCTCAGGTCCATGTCGTCGAAATCCACCTCTGGCAGGGCCCTGTGGACAAGGTCCATGTCGTCCCAGTAGTTGTGGCCGGCGTTCACATCTTTGCTCAGGCATATCTCTATGTGGTCATTCTTCCGCTTCTCAATCATCTTTCTTCCACCTTAGCTCTGTGCCTATAATCTCTTCCCCTTTAAGAGCCTTTTCCAGCCTTCCGGGAACGAGGCCGTTTATTATCATGACCTTTATTCCTTTTTCAGCAATCATGAACCCGTGTCTTATCTTCTCCTTTATGCCGCCTGTCACATCCTCTCTGACCATTTTCGAGGCTATCTCGCTGTCAGGATATATCACATCCAGCAGTTTCGCACCTTCCTCATTCGGAGACCGCTCATAGACACCGTTCACATCCGTGACGAACACCGCGCTCTCCAGACCCTTCATCGAGGATAGAGCGCTCATTATGTGGTCGCCGGAGCATATGGCAAAAGCCCTTTCCTTATCGAGGACGACATCTCCGAAGCTCACAGGTGTCATACCTATCTGCATGTAAAGCTCGAAAAGCTCCTTTGATATGTGCTCCATCACTCCATCCCTGTATATTGTCATCATGGAAGGGGGTAATGAAACAGGCCTCAGGCCCGCGTCTATTAGAGCGCTGAGCACATAAAGGTTTAGTTGCCTCACATCCCTCTGCACCTTTGAGAAGTACTCGAGCTGCCATTCGCCCTGAAAACCATTTTTCAGTCTCCCTTTTTTTGCAAGTATGTGGCCGAATGATCCAGCTCCGTGTATGACTATCGCCTTCTCACCTGATGCTGCGATCTCCTTTGCCAGCCTTTCAAGAACATCCTTTCTGAGGGTTTTCTCTCTGGATTTGTCGGTTATGACGCTTCCGCCAAGCTTTATGAGATGCATGAGTGGAGAATATGTTCTAGTTTATTAGTTTGAGGGTGTGAAAAAGGCAGTGGGCCCGGAGAGATTTGAACTCTCGACCTCCCGGTTATCAGCCGGGCGCTCCAACCAGGCTAAGCTACGGGCCCATGTGATTGCGAATTCTTAACAGGTTTTAAAGGATTTTTCTTTCCGCAGTCAGCCGGGTGCTCCGCAGAAAAGCGGAGCTTTTCGAGGCGGCCCTTTGCCTGTCGAAGGCAGTGCCAACCATGCTAAGCTACGGCCCCTTTCTGGGCAGGGAAAGCAACATACAATCCCCCTTTTTAAATTTGCGGTTCTCTCCAGATAAAGATTAAGGGAAATCGGTCATGACCGCCTGAACGCTATGGCCGTTTGGGACATAGAAAGCGGCCACCACAGCAAGATTGTCCACGCTTTCCACATAGTTTATGGGCACTTCTATCTCAGTCCTTTCGGTCGTCTTTAGAACGATGTTCTTCTCATACAGATAATCCACCACAAGATTGTGAATGGGTTTTCCACCGTAGGCCATATACTCTTTAGATTCTTTCTCCACCAGATAAACCCTAAGCACTCCCTCCGTGCTTCCTCCCGCAAGACTTCCTTTGATAACCGCTTTATACCCTGTGGATGACGTGGTTATTGTTGTATTGAGATCGACCCATATCACTGGTCTTGTCATACATTCCATTGTCTTGTTCCTGTAATCTCTATATGTGGCATTTCCTAGAAGGCTCCTGTATCCTCCGTCGAATTCCACATCCGGGAAAAATGTCCCGTTCTTGGCCTCTTCGTACCGACCTCTAGCACCGTTTATCTCATCCACCAGATGGACGACGGCTATGAGTTTATCCTCATCCGCATCCAGATTGTGGAGCGCTTCCTCGGAATAAGTACAGTTCTCACAGTAGCGGGATATGAACATCTCCGCCAAAATCGTGTGGCTTATGGTGGTCGGAGGTTCTCCCTCATCGACCTCCGGCGGGTATTCCACCTCCGGCTTGTCCACGTTCTGGGGGCTAAGAATGAAGGCAGAGGCTATTATCAATACAAGTACGGCGGCTATGAGAATTCCTTCCTTTTTTCCGAGTTTTGGGGGGTGCATCACATTCCTTATTGACATCTAGCAAATAAGTCTTTTCCTCACATTCCTTTTTTTAAAAAAATATGCCGGGAGCCGGATTTGAACCGGCGAACCGCTGAGGAGCAGATCTTGAGTCTGCCGCCTTTGACCTGACTTGGCTATCCCGGCTTACTCTATCAGGATAATTCATGGGATTTAAAACTTGAGTCTGCCTCCTCGAGTGGAGATACTTCTCCACCATCAGGACTTCCGAATGGAAGTCTGTGTTGACCTGACTTGGCTATCCCGGTTTCATTTCAACAACGTGTTTCTGGTGGGCCCGGCCGGACCAAGACTTCTCTTCGAGAAGTCAGGCTCGCAGGATATGATTCCGCTAGTTTGAACAAATCCGGTTGGAATCGGTTAAGTATGGGCCCGCCCGGATTTGAACCGGAGTCGCCAGCACCCCAAGCTGGTAGGATGCCAAGCTACCCCACGGGCCCATGGTGTAAAAAATCGTGGGTTAGGAAAATGGTTTGATTTCCTCTATGAGGTCCACATGACTGAGCAGCATTCTTCTGCAGCAGTATCTGGTTATTCCGAGATCGTCGAGAACCTTTGCGGGCTCCTCTCCGTTCTCAACCCTGTTTCTGAAGGGTTCGTAGGCAGAACCTATGACCTTCCCACAGGTGAAACATCTGACAGGTATTATCATCACATCACCTGTAGGATTTCTGCCTCTTCTTCCTTGCACCGCGGCCCAGCGGTTTCTTCGGAAGTTTTCTTCTCGGATCGTTTACAAGCATGCTCCTGTCATACTGTCTGAATATGGCCTCGAGTTCCCTGTCCTGGAAATACTCCACCATGGCCCTTGCTATCGCTGTTCTCGCCGCGCTCGCCTGTCCCATATATCCTCCACCTCTCACGGTCACATCTATGTCAACCCTAGAGGCCTTATCGCCGGCGAGTATGAGCGGTTCCATTATCTTGTATCTGGACATCTCATGGCCGTATATCTCGAGAGGAACGCTGTTGATTCTCACCCTTCCGATGCCCTTTCTTATGTATGCTCTGGCAACGGCGCTCTTCCTTTTTCCGCTTGTAACCTTAACATCTTTCTTCATACTTCATCCTCCTCAGAACCTCGCTCCCAGATATCTCGAGAGATCGCCCACAGTTATGTAAGTGGTTCCCTCGATTCCTTCGACCTTCGCACCTATGTCCTCTGTCTTGACGCTCTTGAATTCCACGGGTGTCCCTATGTAGACCCTTAGCCTCTTGAGTGCCACCCTTCCTCTGGTATTGTCCTTGGGAAGCATTCCTCTCACGGTTCTCTTCACTATTCTATCAGGCATTCTCGGGAAGAACGGACCTTTCCTGGAATTGCCTAGCTCCCTCTTTTCCTTGTATTCCCTGTATATCCTCTGTTTATTTCCAACGATTGCGGCCTTTTCAGCGTTCAGTATCACCACTTCCTCTCCGTTCAGAAGTTTCTTCGCAACTATGCTTGAAAGCCTTCCGAGAACGAGGTCCGTAGCATCGATATACGTGACCATGATATCACCCCATTATCCTCACATTGGAGCCTTTCGGGTTCTCCTTCACGAGCTCCATGAGGGATATGACTCTGCCTCCGGCGCTCTCTATCTTCTTCCTTGCACTCTCCGATGACCTGTATGCCGCTATCGTGACCTTTTTGTCAATCTCGCCTGCACCGAGTATCTTTCCAGCTACCACTATCGTTTCATTCTCTGCTGCGTATCTGGCCACCTTGCCCACATTGACCTCTGCCCAGTTCCTCGAAGGGCGTTCAAGCCTGCGGGCAACGTCTCGCCAGATGGGAGCCTCGTTTTCATGAGCCTTCTTCTTCAGCTCATGGATAAGCTCCACAAGGTTCGGATTTGTTTTCCTTATTTTCTTCATCATAACTCCTCCTTTGCTGATGTTTGAGGAGTCTGACTCACAGGGGCTTGCCCTGCTCGTTCTGACTCTTCCGACGTTGCCGAATTGCTCTGCAATTGAGACCCTTTAATAAAGTTTTGGTCCCTGAAGAGAGAGACTGCCAAGTTAAGAAATCCAGTAATTGTAGAATAGAATGAAGGATTCCAACCATGATTCCACCGTTGCTATCCTTGCATTTTCTGGAAATCTGTTCCAGAACCTTTTGGTTCTGGATTTCAGCACA
>JAJRTH010000043.1 GCA_024278375.1 archaeon
GAGTTCAAAAAGGACAAGGAATACGGCTCAATACGTTTGATAGATAATTTCAAGAGACATGCGGCTAGCGGTTTTTATGACGGACTTATAATACACGGCGTCTCTCCATGGCCATACAATAAGACCAAAACTCTGATATGGACTGGTGAATACTATCCGAATCTCACAAAAAGGGAGCTTAGATATCCACCGATAAAATATGGCAAAAGAACCGATGTGCTTTTCGGATTGAAACACACCGACCTGGCCGTTTCTTGGTTCGACACATGGAACATAACCTCCTCCTTTTATATCTGCAACGGGGATTGGAGCAATTCTGGAGATCCGACAACCGCATGGAGAGAGCCCGGTCTCGACATACACGATCCCGTTTTCGGAAGAGTCATCGACGGGATAGAAGTCATAAGAAGGATAGGAGAACTACCCCACCACTCGGAGGTCGCTCGAACGGGAGATAAGGCTTTGGGATATGTACCAAATACCACGGTCATCATAAACCACATAAGCATATATTACCCAGAGACAAACCAGGAACTCTCAATAATTTCTGGCCGGGAATTATATACAACGGAAACCAGAAATTTTATCCCATCTTTTCTTTCTTGGCTTTTATAAGGAATTTATAGAGCAACATCCAGAAAAAGCCCATCCAGGCGAAAAATATCAAATATCCCAAATTGGCGTGAGTCCACTCCAGCGTGCTGCTCCCATAATAATAGCCTGCAAGAACAACCACAGTCATTCTTATTATATTTCCGAGATATGCCAGGGCTATACCGATGGACAGGAAAAGAACGGCCCGGAGATCAATCTTTCTGTAAATGACAAGAACAAAGGATACAAATGCAGAGGTGAAAATGCTGAAAGAGTATATGCCGGAACATGAGCGAGCTATTATAATCGGAGATTTTATCTTCGAAAGCGGGTCTATAATGTGAATGGTGGACGGAGGCACAAGCAGATTCCGTATTCCGATTAAGTTCAGCATGTTATGGAGCGGCATGGTCAGAAAATAGTATGTAAATCCTTCGGAATTCAGGTCAAAAAGGAAAGGTATGAGTGCCATGGCTATAAGAAGGAAAACAAAGAAAGTCAGAATGAAATCCCTTTCCAAAGAATATTTTTTTGGTATAAATGGATATATTATGAACATAATGCCGGTAAGGATAAGAAGCACGTCAGAGTCGCCTATTTTCGGGTTTCCGACCCCAATCAACATGAGTACCCATATCGCAGATATCAATAGAATTCCTATCCCAATAGACACCCACATATTTGATATTGGAATGTATCTGTTGATTTTTACAAGATAAGGTGCCATCCCACCCTCTTCGATACCCTCTGTAACCCATCCCCTCTTTTTACTGTATATTATGAGAATAGCGAAATCCAGAATGCCTATGAAAAACGCCGTGAACAGGAGGAGAATAGAAAGATGAGAATAATATCCCCCCAAACTGGAATATATAAAAATGAAACTCTCCATGATGATGATCATTCCGGATATAAGAAGCACCAAAGGAAGGTATCTGTATCTGTCTAGTATATCGAAAATAGCATCAAGTGGTTTTTTCGAGGATATCGTACCAATCATCGTTCTCAAACAGACGGCTTGCTAAATTAATCTTTTGGTCAAGAAGATGTATTCGTTCACATCCATCCTTTCCTTCTGAAATAGAATAACATCACCAGAGCGATTGCAAGCATTCCCAAGAGCGCTGTCGGATATCCCCAGTACCAGTATAGTTCCGGCATGTTACTGAAATTCATGCCGTATAGGCCTGTTATGAATGTCAGTGGTATGAATATGGTGGCTATTATCGTTAGAATCTTCATTATCTCATTCGTTCTGTAACTGAGGCTGGAAAGGTAGATGTCCGTCATGCTGGAAACCATGTCCCGATATGTTTCGGCTATCTCTATCATCTGAAGAGCGATGTCTCTGGCACCTCTGAGATATTTTTTTGTGTCTTTGGAGATTATTCCCGTTTCATCTCTGTAAAGCCCTTCTATAACTTCCCTCATCGGCCAAACCATGTGTTTGAGGAAAAGTATCTCACGCCTAAGCTCATGCAGAGACCTCATGATATCCGGTCCCGGCGATTTCAGAACCCTGTCCTCTATGTTGTCTATGCGAATACCTAGGCTTTCAAGTACCCTGAAATAGTGGTCCAGTATCTCCCTCATAAGAGAAAAGAGAAGAAAATCACCTCCTTTAGTCCTTATTTTACCCGTATTTTCCCTTATCTTTTTTCTGAGAGGTTCGAAAACATCCCCCGGTCTTTGTTGGATAGTTATAAGAACATTCTTTTTGAGAAATATGCCTATCTGTTCTCTTTCTATTCTGTCATTTTTCACATATACCTGTGAAACTATAATGAAGATGTGATCCTCCAGCTCTTCATAACTTGGACGCTGTCCGCTTAGAAGGGAATTTCTAACGGCGGAGGGATGCAAAGCGAAAGTTTCCCCTATCCTCTCTATATCTGCTCTGGAGTATCCTCCCTGAACATCTATCCAGATGACATCTTCCGAATCTCTGTACTCTTTCAGGGCATCCATATCACTGAGTTCTTTTTCTTCGTACTTTTCCCGACCATACACGAAAACCCTTATTTTCATGTCTTTTTTTGAGGTTTTATCCGTTTTTCTCCCCATGAAACGCATGAGGTCCGAATATCGGTGCATGGAAGGAGATGCATGTAATGATATATAAAATTTACAAGGTGACTATGGTAAAAGTATAATATATCGGTACGCTTTCCTGAGCAATGCAGAGGACGAAGAAGACACTCAAAGGAAGGATCGGGAAGTTCCTCATACTTTCATCGAAACGGATGAAAAAGCCGTTTATGTATCTCCTATATGTGTTTTTCTTGACCACATTCATCATCGCTTTGGCATTCCAGGAAAAACTGGGAGAGATTATATGGAGATATTACTGGGGACCTATAGCTGCCGATGCCGGTGGGGGATTCGCGGACGGCATACGAGAGGGATATAATCCGATAAACACTCTGACATACGGAATTATCTCAGCCATTATGATTTATCTCATACACCGACTTTTCAAAAAGCTGAAACTCACCGTGGATTCTAGATTGATCCTTTCGCTCGTTCCTATTATGGTCCTGGGAGGTCTGGCCAGGGTTCTCGAGGACGCTGCCGTTGTTGAACCGCCAGGAGCATATCTTCTAATATCTCCGCTGATATACGTGTGGCTCGGGACCATTGCCCTCTTTTTCGTACTTTATTCAAACTTTCTTGAGAGGAGAAACAGATATGAAGCTATGGTTCTGTGTGCAATCCCCTATCCTCTCATACTCAGGGTTCTGTGGTTACTAATGCCCTATATCGATATAAATGAGGACGCTCTGTGGTTCCTTTTAATAATGGCTATTTTCTCCGTTTTCCATATCTTCTTTGTAAGTAAAAGGGAATATGAGAGGAATTCTTCGGTATTCCTATATTCCATGTATTTTCTGACCCTTATGTCGTATTATGCTGCAATAATTTTAGCCAGAAACGGGATGCCCCATCTCTATGAAATCCCCATCATATTCGCAATTTCTTTGGCCGTAACAATGGTTTTTTATACGATATCCCGGCTGACGAAGAGTTCTTTTTCCGTGTTATTCGGCAACAAAATAAACCTGCTAATGATATTTTCACACATGTTCGATGCCACGGCCACCTGGAGGGGAGTGGCATATTATTCATATAACGAAAAGCACGTCTTCTCCTCTTTTCTTATGGATGTTCCTTACGGCCCTTTCCTTTTTATGACAGCAAAGATTCTAACGATACTCCTTTTCATATATCTCCTGGATGTTGCATACGGAAAGGACATAGATGACGACACAAGAAACCTCATAAAAATGGCGGTAGTGGTCCTAGGCCTGGCTCCTGGAATAAGGGACGCTCTAAGGATAGCATTGGGTGTTTAGTCATCTGTGTCTATAGGATATATAGAGGGCGTATATGGCCACGAAAGCCACCTCAAAGGGCGCAACCATAAGCCATTGCGGTGTCGCATCAATAACCTCGAACGGAGAGACAGATATTAGAGAAAAGGTAATTTCTTCTCCACAGCTGATATTGCCCTGCCAGTATGCCGAGGTCGTAATAAGTTCGAAACCCTGGTAGTTGATTCCGCCGAAGGCTATGTTGTTGGCGTACTGCCCGGCAAGTACAAGTATGTATGATCGATTTATGCCGTCGACTACAGACACGAGATCCCCGGCGTTTTTACCTATCTTCTGTCCCCCCATAAAGAAGGATATCGAGCGCCCGTATATGTCCTTCTTTTTATCGAGAGAGTGAGAACCGTTGAGTTCCATATATTTCGGACTTGATGTGGTTATGTTGGCATATATCTCTGTTTCCGGTAATTCGTACGCACCCTTTTCGATAAACAACCCTCTTTTTGTCTTCATGAACAGCTTCGAATCCGGATAAATAAATTTCCAGCTCTCTATACTGTAAGAATAGCGGACGGAGACCGTGAAAACATCACCTTTCATTAATACACTCCCATCTCTTGATAGATAACCCTCTGTCGAATAGTATCTGGAAAGTTCGAAATCGTCTTTTTTGCGGGTTATGTTGAGTTGAAATGTGATTTCTATTTTATCGGCTATCTTTTTTCCCGAGACCTCCATAACTTTTCCCCTGATATCATTCCATCTGAGGTTCTCCTTCGGTTTTAAAACGGAAAGTTTGAATCTTATGGAAATTTCTCTCTCGTCGACCTTCACTATCTCCGGCACCTCATCTAAGAAATTCGTCATTTTCACCCCTCTGACCGGATAATCCAATCTTGTCAGGTTATAACTCCCTTCTTCTCCGATGAGCGAGTCGAAGCGTGAGTTGTTGTTGATGTCCCTGAACTCCATTATTTCGTCTATCTCCTGGGTCATTAGGGTTTTCACAGAGAATATCTCCTTTTTCATGAGCCTCGAACCGTCGAGAGTATCCGTCTCTCCAATGCATCTCTTGCCTTCTGAATATATTATTATGCCGTTCGGCATTTGGGTGGTGCCGTAAACTATGCCGGCCTTTCCGCCCTCGAATTCCACCTCTATGTATTTTCCGCCCCCGAATTCGGTGGTCTCCCCCTTGTTCACTCTGAACTCTTCTGAGGCCAAAGCACCGTACGAAAAGCACAATGGCCCGAGAATCGCTACAGATACGGTGCTTAACACCAGAATTACTGAAATCTTTTCCAACTTCACGGAAAATCATCACCATCTGATACTTATAACTTCCTTCGGCCACCAAAACCTCTATATCGTTAATCCGATTGCTGAGAGATAGTATGGATGCCGAGGAGCGCTTTCAACTGGTGAAAAGAAACATCGAAGAGATCGTCACAGAAAACGAGCTTAGGAAACTTCTCGAGGAGAAAGAGAATCCGAGAGCCTATATTGGATTCGAACCCTCAGGATTCGTGCACATAGCGCAGGGTATGATATGTGCCCAGAAGATAAAGGACCTTCAACAGACTGGCTTCACCGTCAGGATATTTCTGGCAGACTGGCATGCCTTCATAAACGACAAGCTTGGCGGAAACATCGAGAACATAAGGGTCTGCGGGGAGTACATGAAAGACGCTTTCCTTGCTCTGGGTGTCAACCCCGAAAGGACGGAGTTTGTCTGGGCATCCGACATAATCACACCCGATTACTGGGAGAAGGTTCTGAGAGTCGCAAAGGTCTCAAGCCTGGCTAGGGTGAAGAGAGCACTTACAATAATGGGAAGAAAGGAGGGAGAGGCTGAGACAGATGTGTCGAAGCTCATTTACCCGCCGATGCAGGCAGCCGACATATTCCAGCTCGAGGTGGATGTGGCCTACGGAGGAATGGACCAGAGAAAGGCCCACATGCTCGCGAGGGATGCGGCCGAAAAGCTCGGATGGAGGAAACCGATAGCTCTGCACACTCCTTTACTCTCCGGTCTCAAAGGTGGGGGGAGGATGGACTCAATAGAGGCGAAGATGTCGAAGAGCGACCTGAATTCCTCAATACTCATCCACGATAGTCCCGAGGACATACGGAGGAAGATAAAGAAGGCATACTGCCCGGAGGGAGTCGTTGAAGGAAATCCCGTGATGGACATAGCAAAACATATCATATTCCCACAGAAAGGCCACCTTCTCATTGAAAGGCCAGAGAAGTGGGGCGGAAACCTGGAGTTCCGGTCCTACGAGGATCTGGAAAAGATCTTTGCCGCAAAAGAGCTGCACCCAATGGATCTGAAGAATGCTGTGGCAGATGCGCTCATAGAACTGCTTGAACCCGTGAGGGAATATTTCAAAGAGCATCCGGAAAACCTCAACATGCTGAAGGAGATAACGGGGGCGAACAAATGAACGAAGTCGAATCTTCTGGAATGGCGACTATGTTACGCTTTTTCACTCTTCTATTAAAAACTTCCACAGAGGAACTGTCTTTATATCCTTCCTTTCAAGCTCTCTTTTTGTAACAATCAATTTTTCCTTAACCCCCTTCAATTTGAGAGATTTTATCGGCTTGACATCATCTTCTGACAGAACATCCTTGTACTTAACCTCTACTGCAGAACGGTCATAGATAAAATTCACCTCTCCTTTGTCTCCCGTGTAATATTTTACATCCCCCAACTCTCTCAGTTTCAGGTATACCATATTCTCCGCAAGAGCGCCTATGCTCCCTTTCCCCACAAATACGACTTTTATTCCAGTATCGGGTGCATAACACTTTCTCGGTGCTCTCTTTCTGACATTGGGAGTTCCGTGTATCTCAACCATGTCTATCATATATGACTCCTCGAAATATCCCATATATCTTCTTATGGTGTCCACACCCACCTCGAGAACTCTGGCGAGTTTGGAGTATGTTGTGGGTTTCCCCACGCGCTCCATAAGAAGAAAAAACAGGTCTTTAAGAAGTCTCGGGTCTTTTACACCGTAATTTCCCGCAATATCCTTGTATATCACATCTTCCACAAGGTCTGTGAGAACCTCTGCATCCGATGTAAGTACATACTGGGGCATTCCTCCGGTTATAAGGTATTCGTCCATATATGCCTCCATTAGCTGTGGTTGGTACGGGTCGAATTTTCTGCCTTTGAAAATCAGGAATTCCTCAAAAGACAGGGGTTTCACATGGATTTTTCTGTACCTGCCAGTCATTGCGGCACTCCTCTGCTTTATAACGGAACTCGAAGATCCGGATGCTACTATATATACGCTCGGCTCGGAATCTATTATTGCCTTCATCTCCCTTTCGAAACTTTTTCTGTGCTGAACCTCGTCAAGAAGCATGAGCACCCTCTCTTTTCTGTCTAAGCGGTTAATCCTTCTGAACTCTCGCAGAATGTCGATTATGGATGTTTTCTCTATCTCAGGATGGTCCATGGATGCAAAAACTATGTTCTTTCTTCCGAATTCCGGTATTTTTCTTGCGGCGAACTGTCTCATTATTGTTGTTTTTCCGACCCTTCTCAGACCAAAGAGAATTGCGGAATTATTTCTCTTTATGGATTTTTCGATTTTCTCAAGATATATCTTTCTTTCTATCCCGGGAGCCGCATATTCTTCGCTCCACCACGGGTTCATGAGCATCAAGGTCTCTTCGGGCATAAACTTGTAATGGAAAAATTCTTTATAAATGTTTCGTATGCCGTGCGAAGAAATATGCTAATGTTTCCGTATGCCGTGCGAAGAAGATTTAAATCA
>JAJRTH010000044.1 GCA_024278375.1 archaeon
ATGTGCCCCGCTATCGCGAACCATATCATCATCACTTCGATAGCGCTCGCGGAGAATCCGTAAATAATCAGGTTGCCGGGCGAAAGGAACTGTATTGCCGGAAATATCATCAGGAAAACCAGTCTGTCCGCCCTGCCCAGTATCCCTCCGTAATCCCTGCCAGCGCCAACGGCATGCGCCTGTGTGCCCATATAACTGGCGAATATTACGCCGAGCATGGCCATTATGCCGATCCATTCCCTGCAATAGATTGAAAAGGTTATTCCGCCGAGCATGAGGGCATCGGCATATCTGTCCAGAACATAGTCCAGAAAATCACCTCTTTTCGAGGCCATACCCCTTAATTTTGCGATTCTGCCATCCATCGCATCGAAAAATGCATTCGAAAGCACGAAAACGGAGGCGAACAGAAGATAGTACGGATTTTCGGACGAGAGAAAGAAGAAAATTCCGGCAATTACGGCCGAGAAAAAAGCCACCCACGTCAGAACATCCGGATTGCAGTTAACGAAGGGTTTCGAAAGGGGAATCAGCACCCTGTCCGCCTGCTTTCTGTACCTGTTCAGTACCAAGAGAGAATCACCTCGCTCCAGTCAATCTTTCCGGGTGCATAAGCGTTTCCATTGCCATCCATTATGTCGATAACACAGCTGGCAACCTCTTCTGGGGATTTTTCCGTGGTATCTATCTCATAAACCGGTTTGCCCGTTTCCAGAGCCTCTTCGAGAATGACATCCACAGCCTCCGCCTCAAGATTTTCCAGGAGCTTTCCTTCCGGGTACCCCCTTTTTTCCAGCCTTTTCCTGAGGATTTCCGGATGACAGCGGAGTATGATTATGATGTCCGGCTCCAGATGATGGGACAGATGCCCTTCGATGATGCAGTCCCCAATACCTCTAAGCTTCTCATTCAAACAGTCAGTATCGATGGCCATCTCCTCTCCGCTCATCTCCCCGCATCCGTGTTTTTCCGCAAGCTCCCTGACAGAAAAAACCCTAAATCTCTCCCTTAACAGTCCGGCGACAGTGCTCTTTCCTGTTCCCGGAGTGCCCGTCAGAGAAACCCGCATAAAAGAGTATAGGAAAGGGGATTAAAAGTTTAATGGTTCTTGGTGAAGAAAACCTTGTATGCGTGGTAGGCTGCCCAGATATCCGCCTTGCTCGCCACCTCCATCGGCGAGTGCATTGAAAGCAGGCCCGGACCGCAGTCCACAACATCCATGTTCCTTTCCGCCATGAACTTGGCTATAGTGCCGCCGCCGCCCTCGTCAACCTTCCCTAGCTCTCCTGCCTGCCAGAAGACACCGTTATCATCGAACAGTTCCAGCAGCTTCCCAACGAATTCGGCATGCGCATCGTTGCTGGAGTATTTTCCTCCGGCACCAGTGTATTTTGTGAGCACTATTCCGTGGGAAGCTTTTGCGGCATTCAGGGGCTCATGAACCTGCTTGAAGCTGGGGTCCATAATGGCATCGACATCGGCGGAAAGCACCTCGGCATTGGTCATCGCCTGATAGAGGTCACGAGGCGTGAAATTGCCATTCTCCAGAGATATCAACTGAGCGTAGAGATATTCTATGAATGAGGACTTCGAACCGGTGTTGGTCTCGCTACCTATCTCCTCCTTGTCCATGAGGAGCGCTATGGCGGTCTTCTCGGGTTTTTCCGTTTCCAGTATGGCCCTCAATGTGGTATATCCGCATACCCTGTCATCCTGACCGTAAGCGGCCACAAGCCCCTTATCGAGGCCAACATCCCTTGGTTTCTCGGCGGGAACCACTTCAAGGTCCGCCCCTATCAGGTCCTTTTCCGTGATTCCGTACTTATCGTTCAGTATTTTCAGTATGTTAAGCTTTATCTGCTCGCCTTCCTCATCCTTTTTCAGGGGAACGCTTCCTATGAGCAGATTCATCTCTTCTCCCTCTATGCCCTCAAATAGCTTTCTGTTGCCCTGCACCTTCCTTGCCAGATGCGGCAGCAGGTCGGGAAGCATGAGGACCGGGTCCTTTTCACCCTCTCCGATGACTATGTTCACGGTTTTTCCATCTTTCAGATACACCGTTCCGTGAAGAGCCAGAGGTATGTTAACCCACTGGTATTTCTTAATACCTCCGTAATAATGTGTTTTAAGGAGCGCAAGGAATGTCTCCTTGTCCTCATACAGGGGGTGTGGTTTCAGATCTATCCTGGGCGCATCTATGTGAGCGACAACGATATTGGAACCCTCGACGACATCCTTTTTTCCAAGGACTATGAGAGCCATTGTTTTGTTCCTGTTTATTACGTATATCTTCTCCCCAACCTTGCCCTTTGCCTTCTCCATCGGAACGAATCCCGCCTTTTCAGCTATTTCTTTCGCCTTGGTAACGAATTCTCTTTCCGTCTTGACCTCGCCTATGAACCTCTTGTACTCTTCGGCAAATCGGAATATTTCCTTCTTTTTCTTCGCATCAACGACATTCCATATGAACTTCGGCCTGTAAACCAGTTTCTCTTCGAGTTCATCCTTCTTTTTCTTCGGCATAAACATCACCTTAAGCCATGATATGCCGATCACTTTAAGACACTTTCGTTCAAGTGCAACCGTTCGAGTTCCAGCAAATACCTCTTTATCTCCACTCCCGAGCTGTAACCACCTATGGACCCGTCCTTTCTCAGCACCCTGTGGCACGGTATGATTATCGGTATCGGGTTGGCACCCAGGGCGTTTCCCGCGGAGCGGGGACTTCCTCCGGCAATCTCCGATACCCAGCTATAGGTTCTGATATCTCCGTAGGGTATCTCCATTAAGGACCGCCATACCTTTTTCTGGTATTCCGTGCCTTGGGGATTAACCGGCAATGTGAATCTCTTCCTCCTTCCGGAAAAATATTCCAGAATCTCCACTTTCGCCCTTTCCAGGATTTCACTCCTACCCGTTTCTCCCCAATCTCCGAACCTTACCGACACTATGGCACCCTCATCTGCGCTTATGGTGAGAGGACCCACGGGAATCTCCACCACAATGCGCTCAGACATTGTTCTCGGCCCCGTTACCGTTTTCCATCTCATCTCTGAACGACCATTTCAGAAGAGGCGGGGTTATCAGTGTGGTCACCGTTACGAATATCATCGTTGCCGCCAGGAAGATGTCTGCCAGCTCTCCCTGCACCGCTCCGCCCTTTATTGCCAGCATAACGGACACAAGTGCAACCTCCATCCTGGGTATGGAGCCTATGCCCATCTGCAGCGACTGCTTCCAGTTGAAACCGCCTATTCTCGCGCCTATGGCCCTCCCTGCAAGTTTTCCCACTATTGCTATCACGACTATGACCATGGATAGGATTATGGCCCTTATGTCGGCAAAGACATTGAGATTTATCAGACTTCCGGCATAGACGAAGAACATGGGTATGAAGAAACCATATGACATGGCCTTAACGTCGTCCATTATTATCTTGGACTCTGCGGTGGTACCCAGTATTATGCCGGCGAAGAAAGCGCCCTCTATCGCCGCATTTACGGTCAGCTGGGCGAAACTTGAGAATATCAGCATAAGGCCCAGTGAAAGAGCGAGTATGGATTTTGCGGTCTTGACCCGCTCCATACCTTTGACCATGTAATCTATAACCTTGAAACCGATTACTAGTTCAAGAACTATCAGAAGGAGCATATTGATGCCCACCATTGCCAGGGCCACGGCAGATGTCGCACCTATCGCTATGATTATAGCTATTATTCCTAGAAAATCGTCCATGACAGAGGCGGATAGCGACGCGGTTCCGACATCGCTCGAAAGAACGCCCAGATCCATCATCGTTCTGGCCGTAACGCCTATGCTCGTGGCCGTAAGAAGAGCACCCAGGACCATGCTGGACTGCTGTCCGTACCCCATGAGGATTCCTGCGGCGTATCCCAAAACAAAGGGTACGATCACACCGCATATCGTCGAAAATGTCGCTACCTTGCCGGTCCTTTTCAGGGTGGAAACATTGGTTTCCATACCTGATATGAAGAGGAGCAGGAGAATCCCGATGTGGCCTATGTGCTCCATCGGAAAATAGAATTCGTCTTCCGAGTAGAACCAGTTGAGACCCGGAAAGAATATGCCTATAAAGGAGGCACCCAGAAGCACACCGGCCATGATCTCACCCAGCACCGCAGGCAGACGGAAGTGTTCGAACAGAGAGCCCAGCAGTTTGGCAAGGAGAAGTGCGAGACCGAGATACAGCAACAGGATGGCATAGAGGTCCATTTGATCGCCTATCCTTTCTCTTTTATCAGCCTTGTGAAGTATATTATCAGGGACTTGAGCGTGACCTCCCCGATAAGTATGCCCTTTCCATCCACCACGGGCAGTCTTTCAAGGTCATATTTTTTCATCTTTACCATCACATCCTTCAAAAGCATGTCCTTTCTCGCAGTTATAAGCTTAGAGGTCATCACATCCTCAACTTTCGCATCCTTTTTCAGTAGGATGTTCTTTACGTGCATTCTGACGGAGCCATAGGTGTACGGTAGGGAATCGGGAGGCAACATGGCTCTGAGGAGGTCGACCCTCTCTATGACACCCACGAGTTTCATCGTCTTTTCACTGTCGACAACCAATGCATGGTTGTTCTACCTCAGCATGAAAAAAGCGTTGGTCACAGCCTCATCTTTCTGGAGGAGGGGCATGTCCCATGCCCGCGGGTCCATGAAATTGCTGACCTTCATGTTGTACATCCTTTTCAGGATTTTTCTCGTCTGGTCATCCATAAAGACGGGAACTTCATACAGGTATATACGGATTTCTCAAAACAGTCCGCCCGCAATGCCCACAACATAAGCAAGTCCGCTGGCCAACAAGGCAGATACAAAATTCACGGTGCCTTTCCCTATCAGACCCCTGTTTTCAAGAGTGGCTCCGAGGAAACTGTCGGTGATACATCCCAGGAATCCGAACATTCCGGGAACAAGCAGGTAAAAAAGACCGCCAGCATATGTATTCGAGAATGTCAGGAGGAAGATGCCGCCGAAAACAGAGGCCACGAAAGCACCTATTATGGCCCACAGAGTCCCGTATAGAGAAATTCCTCCGTTTGTCCCGGGGACGACCCTTTCGAAGTTCGTTATCAGAACGGTTTTCTCCGAAAGAACCCCCATCTCACTTGCCAGCGTATCGGATGCCGCAGTTGCTATCGACACCAAAAAAATCACGCCAGAGAGTCTTTCCGGGATTACGGTGACCGAAAGAACTGCTATTATGGCCGGCACCGCACCGGTGGAAAGTACGTTTCTATACCCCCTCTCTCCTCTGCGACCCTCCTGAACCCCCCGCTCTTTTTTGTCCGAAAAGCGATACTTGGTGACAGCCACTCCCGCAATAAGGAAAGAGAAAAGCAGGACTATCCATGCGGGCCTTAGAAGTCCGATTATCACGCCTATTATGCCTGCGGCTATGGCTCCATCTATCGTAAGCAGGGAGAAGCGGTAGGTCGCATAGCCTATTATGAAGCATATCGCCAAAACCATAGCCTCGAGAAATAAGCCCATTATCCCGGGTATTTTGAGAGCGCTTATTAAGTTTGCTGACATCACACTATTTTTTTAATGCGCTCTCTTCCGTATCCGGTTATAACCCGGACATATCCTTTCAGTCTTCTGTCGAGAGCGCTGTCTCCGGTGTATACATGGAGAACAGGAGTTTTTTCCATTTTCTGAGGTGTTGCAACCACGATGATGTTTTCTTTTCCAACCCTTCTTATGACCTCGGCGCTCATCTGGGGATTTCCCCTTCCGAATATGAACCCCTGGGAACCTATCGGGCTCACGACTATCTTCGCCTTTCCGTATTTTTTAAGGAGTTCCAGGATTTCTTTCTCGTTAAGGTCTATGCCCACGGTCTTTCCGCCGAAATAAGCATCGATCCCAAGCATAGTTTTCGAGCATCCGATCTTTTCGGCGATTTTCGCGGTGGTCGTTCCGGCGCCCAGGATATAGAGAATCCCCTCGTCCATGTTTTCCGCAATGTACTCCGCAATTTCTTCCTTCGAGTTCTCCTCATCACCTCCGAACCATTCCGTTTTGCTGCTCTGTATCAGTTCTCGTACATAGGGTACAATAGCATACCCGTACAGTTTGACGGACAGCACTCCTTTTCTGTACATATTTTCGTCTATGTCCAGAATCTCCGCTTCTTCGAATTCACATTCACCCATCACAAAGTCGCAGAGTATTTTCCCTCCGTCTCCGGGAGTAAATGAAAAACAGGAGGAATACATCTTGACTCCCGAGGGAATGCCGAGAATCGGAACACTTTTGCCAGCGACCGAGACCACATCTCTGGCCGTCCCGTCCCCCCCTACGAAAACGATGATATCTGCACCTCTTTGCAACATGCATTCACATGCTCTTATGGTATCCTCGGCGGAAGTCTCTTTTTCCGCACTGTAGACGACCTCATATTTCAGACCTCTTTCTTTAAGAAAGTTCTCCCCCATCTCCCCGCTCACCGTTAGGAATTCCGGTCCGCATTCGAGATTTTTCAAAAACTCCCTCGCCCTTTTGGGAGATGGGGATTCTCCACCCCTTTTTCGCGCTTCGTCCGCAAGCCCGTCGGTACCTTTGAGCCCGACCTTACCGCCCATTCCGGCGATAGGATTGACAAGAAAGCCTATCATCACTTCTCGCCCTTTATGGATTTTAGGATATCGTCGACGCTCTCTTCCACACTACCGGAGACATCATCGCCCTCGACCTCGGGCTCGAGTTTCGCATACTTTTCCTTATCTTCCAGAAGAACCCTCAGCTTTCTGTGTTTCTTCTGTATCTCCAGGAACTTCTCTTTGCCGTACTTTGCCCTCCTTTCCTCTTCCGACAGCTCTTTCTCCCCCTCTTCGGTTGTGCCGGCAGCCACCGCCATGGGCAGGGACGTTTCTCCGGCACCTCCGATTTCTCCGGCCGCGACACCTTACTCAGCGGTCTCTGTCGAACCTCCCCCGGCAACATTCCTGTCAATTACACTCGAAGAGCCCATCCGTGTGGAATTCACACCGGTGTCTTTTGTATCCAGACCAGGACTTTTTCTTCCCCACACCCTTCTTCGAGCGGTCAAGGGGGAAACTATCTCAGAGGGTTTTTTCTCGGATTGCGGAACGGTGAATTCCAGATCCGCTCCGGCCATCTTCTTCAATCTCCTGATTCTTATGGAGACATAGAGAACTACGAGTATGCCCAGGAAAAGGAGCAAATAAACGACCCACATCGGCATAGAGAAAGGCTGTTTAACGGTGAGTTCCATCTCTTCGGTGGTCGTTATGTTCTTTCCGTCGCTGCATATGAAGTAGTATGTGTACTCACCATCACCCAGATCCGCTCTGTATATGTATGTCTTGCCGTCTATCATGTTGAAGTCCTGTGGATTTTCTGGAACCATGTCATGGGCTTTTCCGTTTATCACGACCCTTATAAACTCCGGCGGATTGTTCTCCGGGTCCACATAGGTTATCCTGAAAATCGTGTACTCTTCCGAAGAATATGTCGGGTTTTCTCCTTCCAGGCGGGGGGCGTCGTTGATCTGCATCACATGCACTACGAACCGATATTCTCCGATTGTTTTGTTTCTGACCTTTTCCACAAGGGTGACTTCCTCGCTCCCGCTCCAGTCTTTTACAGGATTAATCCGGAAGACGCCGTCCTGTACGGACCCTCTAAGATAAAAACTTCCGTTTATCATGAAAGTCGCGTTTTCCGCGGGAGGCAGCCAGTCATAGATATTGAACAACCCGACATCTCCCGAATCTTCATATATCGAATATTCCACCGGCTCGAAGGAAAATTCTTCATATATGGTGGAATCCATGGAGAACGTCCTATTGAATGTCTCACCTCCCCAGGATACTATGAGTTCGTAGGGATTGTCCACATCCAGGGTGCCTCCGAAGGTTCTGATATACGATCTCAGCGATATCAATTCCGCCTTTCCGTAATAAGTGGAACCCGTTCTGAGGACTTCGCCGTCAGCGTTCTTTACGGCATAGCTGGCATTGTTTATCCAGTTGCCCAGGGAATCCTTAACATAGATGTTCAGGAAGTACTCCACATACAGGATGGAGCTCATGTCAAGATGCGTCTTGTCCTGGGAAATCGTGGAGTTAATCGCCCTTCCTCTTGAGTTGTGCGTCAGGTAAAGTTGATATGTGCTGTTCTTTATCGTTGTATTCCTAAGTGTGAAGCTGGAATAACTGGTTAGAATTCCGTACCACTTGTTCATAAGCAGTACCGTGTTATCCACATCGGCAGTCGAATATACGAAAGAGAGCCCGTACCACTTGTTTTTCGATATGGTGTTGTTCCGTATCTGGCTGCTGGCATTGAAAGAGGCGATTCCGAAATCGTTGTAAGAAAGAGTATTGTTCTCTATAATCGGGTTCGAACCGTCCACATACACCCCTGCCCAGCCGTTGTCCGTTATCACGTTGTTCTTTATTCTGGAATTCCCTCCGTCCTGAAGATGTATGCCACTTCCTCTGTTCTGCCCTATTATGTTCTTCTCTATGAGTGGAACGGAGCGCGCCACATATATTCCCGAATCTCCGGATATGAGAATGTTCCCGTATATTCTGGGAGAGGACATGTTCTTGCAGGAAATATGCGCTCTCTCTGAGGATGACATGGAGTTGTTCTCGATCCTGCCGGAAGTGCCGTTTTCCACATTTATATCGTATTTGTTCAGAGAGAAGTCATTTTCCCTTATGTCTATTACGGACTCTGTCGCATCCACACCTATTTCGTTGTTGCTTATCGTGCTTCCGTAAAGAAGTATCTCCGAGGATTCGGAATACAGCCCTTTTTTGTTATACTTCATGTAGGAGGAATATACTGAGACATTGGAATTGGATATGCGGATGCCCGGTCCGAGGTTCGAGTTCAAGGTATTGGAATCCAGTATGGAAGTGGAATCATAGATGTATATGCCGGAGCCGGTGTTGAAGGATACGGTATTTGAGGATATTATAGGAAAGCCGCTACGGACCAGTATTCCCCCGTCTCTGTTGTTGTATATGTTGTTCTGGGAAAGTATGGGGGAAGCGTTTTTGGATATGATGCCATAGTGGGTGGTGTGGATAGCATTGTTCGATATTATGGGTGACGAGTCCTCGATATATATGCCGGCATATCCATTTTTTATTTCACTATTTCCTATTTTTACAAGATCGGAGAATATCGACAGACCCTGGAACTCATCACCGGGAAATCCGCATCCCGAGATTATGCTGTTCTGGATATTTCCAGAGCTACCGTTCTCATATCTCCATCCGAACTTCGGGAATATGCTTTCGAGGTCAAGAAGAGAATAGGCCGAGACGAACCAGAGACAATCCTCCCTCGCACGGACCCAGTAGGCCTTACCGGCTTCAAGCATATCCGTTCTGTTGAGATATGTCTCGTTCTCGCCAGAGTATGTTTTTATAAGGTCATACGATGTTGATATGGAAGAGAACACATCTTCCACGGTGGAATTGTCTAAAAACGGATACCCCAGGGAATTCCATCCCGGATAAAGCTGCTGGGAAACGCTCGATTCGACGGAACCGGAGAGATCAAAAGAGTAGTTGTCATAAAGATAGACGAATATTCCCTGATAGGGAAGGATTTCCGAGAGGTCGCTGTAATTAGAAATCCTCAGTGTTATGCTCGCATCCGCACCCCAGTCATCATGCGTCCATACGGCGGTATCATGCGGCAAATATGTGCTTTCCCATCCTATGAAGCTCCAGTTCAGGGCGCTCGCATTGTCGTCCGCAACGGATATCTCTGGGACGACGTCCACATTCATGCTGCTGTCGAAAATGACTCTTACTTCAGCAACTCCCGACACCATCTGAAAGTTATGCGGTTGCACCTCCTTTATTTTAGGTGCTCTCTCGTCACCGGTTCTGAAAGTCCATGAATATGCCGCTCCCGCATTCCCGGATAGGTCCGTATGGTTGTATATTGTAAGCGTTATGTTCTCAAAACCTGTCCAGGGATCGTGCGTCCACATGGCTGTATCGTTCGGAAGATAGGTGCTTTTCCATCCAAGGAACGTCCAGTTCCCGGGGTCCTCTCCGTCCGTTTGAGATATGAGAGGTTCGGCCATTGTGTTCATGCTTTCATTGAATATGACCCAGACAGGGGAATCTACCTGCACGAAATAGTCTCCCTTCAATGGATAGGAGTCTCTGACAGAGGGAGGAATCACATCTTTGGTCGAAAACGAAAGATATTGTATCGTCCCATTCCGATCCCCTATCAGAGTTCTATAGTTGGAAATGGACAGAAGAATTCGCGCATCACTTGGAAGCGTTGGATGTGACCAAACGGCGGTGTCATTGTCTGAATATGTCCTCTCCCATCCTACAAAGGTCCAGCTTATGTTGCTCGCCGGTCCTATATTTCTTATTTAGGGAACTATGGAAGAATTAAGGGTCTCCGAAAAAACCACGGAGAGAAAACCGGAGAGGTTCACCGATTTTTGGAGATTTTCGGGAGAAGTATACCTGACATATCCAGGCGAGGGGAAATATTCGGTGACTATCCTGAAACTCCATAAATAAGGTACACCGACTTTTCCTCCGGCGTCCTCATACCCGCTCACCGAGAGGTTCAAGACTTCTCCATTTGTGAAGTAGTTGTGCGACCATATTGCCGTGTCGTTGTATGTGAACGTATCTGTCCAGCCTTCGAAAGTCCATCCCCCCGGGTCAGTGCCGGAAACCACGCTCAGAGCAGGAATTCTGGCGGTATTCATCCCTCTGTCAAATATAACATATATTTTCTGATCCCTCGAAATATTCTCTGTTCCTTTTTCCGGCAGAGTAAGAATTACGGAGGGTCCCGTGATATTCTCTGTATCGAACTTCCATAGATAAGACGAAATCTCCATGCTATGGTTTTCGTCCATACCCGGGCTGTAAAACTTCCATGGGTCCTTGGAATTCGAGGAATCGTAGACATAAGCTTTGTAATATTGGCCTTTAAGCGGTGAAAGCACGCTCTCGACCGAATTGTTCGTTCTTTTGAAAGGTATTGATATGAAGTTCATGCCCTTTTTCAAATTGTAATCTATTTTCCCGGTGTATTCTTTTTCGAGGCCGGTCACCTCCGAGTCTATGACATTGAAATTCCCTCCCTCTTTGACTCTTATCCTGTATTCTCCGCTGTAACTCGAATTTATTATCAGTTTCGCCCCGTCTCTGAGTGTCAGCGAACCCCCCCTCTCGATTGTCAAATTTCCTCTGAGTTCTATGGTTTCCCCCTCGATTGTTATGCTCTCTCCTGGGCCTATGACCCAGTCGCCACCCGTAGGGAGCTGAAATGCCAGGTCAGGAGAGGGTGATGCTGCCTGACCGGGAATTACAAACATGCTTCCCAGAAGAATAAGCGTTATAATTAGGGGCCGAAACTTCATGCAGGGGGGAAAATCACTCCTTAATTAAATACCTTTCGTGAAAAGAAGCATTTCAGAAGATTTCTTCATCATCCGCTTCCCCGGCAATAGTCTCCGAAATCGCCCCTTCCCCTTCAACCACTTCCGCTTCTTTTTCCGTTTTTCTGCGCTCCCTGTACACATCCATTATTTTCTCGGCCACTATCGGGACGGCGATTATAAGGGCTATGGATAGGATCAGCATCTGCCAGCTGTTTGCAGGTGCGGGATGTGTGCCCAACGTCCCGCTGAAAAGCAGTTTTATTATTCCGAACCAGGGGAGTTCGCCCACAGCCTTCCCCACCACCCATTCGTACTTCACCGGCTCGGCACATATTCGGGGTTGGTCTATTCCCAGATTCTTGGCCACGTTATGGTCCCCGGCGGTTATGTATCCGTCGTGTCTGGAAGAAGGATTCGTCAGGAGATATCTGATATTTATGCTGAGAACCTTATTAGAATATCCGTAATCGATTATCTCTATCCCCTCCCGTATGTCGTACCATGTTCCGCTGTCCGTTCTGTAATCGGTTCCGTAATCCAGGTATTTCAAATCAGGAGCGTCGAAGGATTGACCGGTTTCGTTCCATTCCAGATAAAGCACCGCTCTGTGTATTATCGGGGTGGTATCCTTTCCATATGGTCTGTAGATTATCACGTCTCCGTAGTCTCCGTATGTGCTGTAACCTGTAACTCTCCCCTTGACATAGGTTGTTATCTCGGAAAAATCCGATTTCTTTGCCAGAACTATGTCCCCGGTGTCTATGACCCCGACGTAACTGGTATCGTCGCTGTGCTGCATGCTCCCGGATTCGACGACCACGAGGGGGGGCCACCGGCCCGTATATGCATATAGAGCACCCATTATTATTGTGATGATCAACGCCGCAAAAATGACCTCTTTAATCCACTCTAACGACTCTTTTTTCAGTTTTTCATCCAAACAACCGCCCCTCGAAAAGGGAGTTTACTGGGGAAATTCTTCCCCTTTAACATATTTTGACCTGATGTGGTCGAGTATTATGTCCCTGTTCTTTCTCAGGTGCGATTCGTACCACGCCTTTATCACATCTCCCATTATCTTGTGTATGTCATCGATTTTCGCCTTTTTCACGGGAGCATCATAGAGTATATATTGGACAAAAATCCTCTTCCAGCCAGCATATTTATAATAGTGCTCGCCCTCACAGAATTCGAATATTATCTTTATGTATGCTTCCCCATTCTTATCGTAATAGATTATCTTCAGGGCATCCCCTGTCCTGTTCTGCGTGGGAGAGACATCTATAAGAGATATCCCGTTCAGGGAGCCGTAATCAAACTCATCGACACTCTTGAGTTCCCAGTCGTTCGGATAGGTCTGGAACTTGGCAAAGCTGTACGGATCAGGCTCGATTCTGAAGGGAACGTTTATCCTGTTGAATCTGAGCCATATCCTCCACATGTCTCCCAGAAGCGTCTTTGTCATGTCCTCTCTCTTCTTATCGTTCTGGGTCACGTCCTTTATAATTTGCTCGGTTTTCTTTTCAAGTTCAGCGTCAAGAGCCTCGAACCAATCATCACCTTTCTTGGAAGCCATTATACCACTAGGAGGGGGAATATCCATCCTCTTTATAAATCTTTTGAAAAGCCCCGTATTTTCACCGAACACCGTTTTGACGTTATAAATGCTCAGATATACGGCAAAAAAACATCCGTGAAGTCCTGATGAGCAATACTTATTATCCCCGACCTATACGGGTGAAGGTGCACACATGAAGGTGATGTTAGTAATCCTTGACGGAATGGGAGATCGTCCTTCCGGAGCTCTGAGGGGGGGAACACCCCTTGAGGCTGCGAATACCCCCAACATGGATTATCTGGCCGAGAACGGCATAAATGGGATAATGGACCCAATAGCCCCTGGCATAAGGGCAGGGAGCGATACCGCGCATCTTTCCTTATTGGGATACAATCCCTATGAGGTTTATACGGGAAGGGGGCCGTTCGAAGCCGCAGGTGAGAATATCGAGCTGAAACCGGGGGACATAGCGTTCAGATGCAATTTTTCCACTGTGGATGAAACCATGAACGTAATCGACAGAAGGGCGGGAAGGATAAGGGAGAGTACACACAAACTCGCCGAGGTCCTTAACGGCATGGAGATAGAGGGCACTAGGATTATTTTCAAGGAATCCGTCGAACACCGGGCCGTGCTCGTTCTCAGAGGCGAGGGTCTCTCACCGCGAATCACGGATGCGGACCCGCACAGACTCGGACCTATCAATGAAGTCAGAGCCCTCGAAAAGGGAGCAGAAAAGACGGCACACATAGTAAACACCTTCGTGCGAAAATCCTATGAAGTGCTGAAGAAGCATCCTGTGAACATCGAAAGGAGGAAAAAAGGCCTACCTCCGGCGAACATAGTGCTTCCACGGGGTGCCGGTATGGTACCGCATCTCAAAAGCATAGGGGAGAAATATGGAATAACGGCGGGAGCCATAGCCGGAGTGTCAATAGTCAAAGGAGTGTGCAGACTGGTTGGGATGGAGATTTTGGAGGTGGAGGGTGCGAAGGGGAGCGCCGAGAGTGATTTTGCAGCCAAAGTACGTGCAGGCATCAAATATCTGGACAGCGGAGACATGGTCCTAATAAACATAAAGGCTCCAGACCTATTCGGCCATGACGGCGACCCCGCAGGAAAAAGAGCGATTATAGAGAAAATAGACGAGGCCATGAAACCTCTTAAAGAGATACTGGATGATGCGATAGTGGCGATAACAGCAGACCATTCCACACCCTGTAATGTGATGGACCACAGCGGAGACCCGGTTCCGCTGTTGATAGCCGGTTCGGGAGTGCGGACAGATAGCGTGTCGGATTTCGGTGAGAGGAGCGCTCCAAAAGGTGGCCTATGCAGGGTCCGCGGAAACGATCTGCTCAACATACTGCTGCAACTGGCCGGGCTATCCGAGAAGTTCGGCGCTTAATCCCATTTCATAAAGAATTTGCAGTCCTTGGGATTGTCCGGTTCTAGAGGTTTGACAGTGCCATGACTTTTGGTCACTTCCATGATTCCCAGAAGAGCGCCTTCCCACGCAACACAGGAATATTCAGTGATTCTCGCTCCTCTGAGTTCGATAAGCGCTGTTTTTTCCTCTATTTTTATGTTTATCCCGCCGAAGTCGAACATTGTATCGTATGTGGCTTCGGCTTTTTTCAGAAATCGCTCTATACCGACTATGGATGCTATGAGATACCGAAATATTCCAAGATCCTTCGCGGTGTATTTCCCCGCTTCTCTTACGTAGTCCATACCCTTGTTTCTACCAATCCATTCGAGGACCTTATCGGTTTTTTCCATGGAAAACCATTCCCCGTCCTTGGGTTGCGCATTTATTTTCGCATATTTCATGGCCTCTCGAACGCCCTGCATTCCCCACTTTCTCTTTATGAGTTTGAAATATCCGTTCACAATGGCGCCTTTCGCCTTCCTTTCTTCCATTATTTCACTATGGGTTTTATGCTTATTAAATCTTTCTCTCAGGAATGCAAAAAACTTTTTACCCAAGCCCATTGACAACCGTGAACTTCGATACCGCAATCTCGGGCAGAATATACGTCAACGGCGAGATAATAGACGGTGCCATAGGGATTGCGGAAGGAAAAATCGCTGCGGTGAAGAAGCAGATTCCGGGTGCAAGGGATTGCGGGGAGCACATTATAATTCCGGCCAGAGTTGACCCTCATGTACATTTCAGAGACCCGGGATACACCCACAAAGAGGATTTCTTCACCGGAACACTGTCAGCCGCCTTCGGCGGTGTGACCTGCATACTCGACATGCCCAACACGGACCCGTTCGTATACAGATACTCATCGCTCGAGGAAAAGGAGCATATCGTATCGAAAAAAGCGGTCACGGATTACGGACTATTCATAGGGATGAGAAACAGAATACTGGATGAGAAAGCCTTGAAGCGCTCCCCGGGACTCAAAATATTCATGGCACCCACCACGGGTGGTATCGTCAACGAACTGGATGACCTTGCGCTCCAATATCTTCTAAACATAATGAAGGATTATGAAAAGCCGGTCGTATTCCATGCGGAGGATAGCGGGCTGATAAGAGATGAGAATCCGAACGACCTCCTGGGACATATGAAAAACAGACCGGACATTGCGGAGGAGAAAGCGGTTGAAAGGCTGATAAAAACAAAAAAACCTCTACACATAGCCCATGTAACCTCAAAAAAGGGTGCGGAACTTCTGAAAAAAAAGGTAAAATGTCAGACAGCAGAGGTTACGCCCCACCATCTTTTCCTGACTATAGACAGTGATTTTGAGAACGATGCATACGGCAAGGTGAACCCGCCGTTGAGAAAAAAGGGTGACAGGGATGCTCTGTGGGAAGCTATGAGAGACGGAAGAATAGATATGGTTTCCTCAGACCATGCACCCCATACAGGATAGGAAAAGGAGGAGTTCGAAATCGCACCCTCGGGAATCCCAGGGGTCGAAACAGCTCTCCCCCTCATTCTCGCTGCCGTTAAAAAAGGACTTCTGGAGTTCGGGAGGGCGGTGGAGGTATTGATAGAAAACCCTGCAAGAAGGTTCTGTCCGCAGAAAGGAAACATCGAGGTGGGTAAGGACGCAGACCTCATAATAGTAGACATGAAGGCCACTCGAAAAATAAGAGCTGAAGAATTGCATTCGAAAGCAAGCTGGACACCTTTCGAAGGGATGGATGCAATATTCCCAGAATCTGTCTACCTCAGGGGAGAACAGATAATCAAAAATGGAAATTTTGAGGGAGAAAAGGGTTTCGGAGAGAATTTATGGATATAACATCCCACTGGTCATAATCGCCATTCCGAGCCATAGCGAGAAGGAAAGCATGGCGAGCGCAACAGATGAGGCTATCAGCGTAGCCCTGACCCTGTAGTTCATCTCTCTTGTTCCTGCTGCTGCAAAGCCGGCCATAAGGAATATCATAGTTCCGGAGGCCCATATCATCATTCCGATTTTTCGCAGGTTCCCGATCATCTCATAATCCGAAGATTTCGGCCAGCTTCCCATGGGAATTGCAAGTATGGTTATTATGGATCCAATACCGAGTAGCAGCGCTCCTATGAATGCGAGTATGGATATGGCTCTCGGTGAGAGAAATCCCGGCCCCTCCTGAATCTCAGCAGTCTCTGCCACTGGCTCGGGAGATGCCCCCGACCTTTTCGGAGCTCTTCTCGGCTCTCGCGGTACGGGAACCGACGAAGCGTATGCTGCCTGTTGCCTGTGAGGTGGGGCGGATGTCTGTGGCGGAGCTTTCTGAGCTTGTCCCACCGGTCCGGGTAGCGGTTTTAGCCATGAGAATGTTCTCCCACAGTTAAGGCATATCCCTGTCCCGTCATCGTAAAATTCCAGGAGATCCGAGCCGCAGTACGCACATTTCCCTCTTGTGGGTTTCTTGACCCACTGGCCGTTTATAAATACGCGATTGTCCTCCAATGTATCACCGGGGAGAAATGTTCGATGCAGTATATAAGAATTTCCCTTACTTATTATATTTTAAATTCATGAGATGCTATCTTTGCCGCATACGACAATGCTATAAGCGATATGGATTATAGGGAGATGATGCAAGGGCCGGAATACATAAGACCGTCCATAGGAACGCTAGGTGCTCTCGGGCTCAGAAGGATGAATATGGCTGCAAGACCCACGACAGCGTACATAATGGTCGGAGAAAGATGCAACTCAAACTGTGCTTTCTGTACGCAGAGAAGGGAGAATCCAGAGAACGAAAAACTCTCGAGGGTCACCTGGCCGAGATACCTGACAGAGGAAATCATTCGGACACTGAAAGACGGAAAGGGCTCATTCTCAAGGATATGTTTTCAGACCCTCGATTACGGGAAGGTCGTCGAGGACACTCTTTATCTTTCGGAAAAACTTAACGGAGTAGCCCCCATATCCGTTTCGACGGTGCCAATTCCCAAATCACAGATGCTCAGGCTCAAGGGTGCAGATGTGGAATATCTTAGCATAGCATTGGATGCGGCAAATCCGGATCTTTTCGAGAAGATAAGGGGAAAAGCCGTGGGCAACAGATTCACGTGGGAGGGAAACTGGAGGGCTCTCATGGATTCCGTTGAAGTATTCGGGAAAGGGAACACGCATCTGATAGTCGGACTGGGAGAGAGCGACGAGGACCTGATAGGGACAATGATAAAACTGAAAGATATGGGTATTTACACGGCTCTGTTCGCATATACGCCCGTAAACGGAGGTTCTCCACCGTCCATTGGAAGATACAGGACAATACAGCTTTCTCATGCGCTGATCTACAGGGAAGGATTCGATGGTTTCGAATTCGAGAAGGGTAAAATTTCCGCCATGGACGCGCCTACCGAGACTGTAGAAAAAGCGGCAAAGAGCGCATTTCTGACATCCGGATGTCCCGGATGCAACAGACCGTTCTACAATGAAAAACCCGGCGATAGGTTTCTGTACAACTATCCATACCCTGTGAGTGAAGATATTGCAAAAACAGGACTTAAAATGGCAATGGAATACATCCATTCATCTCAGGACTAAATTTACCCTTCTTCCCACGACATCCGACAGATTCAGAGCATATATTCCGCTGTATTCATATATAAGGTATTTGCCCTTGATTCCCAGCACCTTTCCGTAGTGCCTCGTTGCAGTCGATCTCAATTTCGGGACCCTCCTGAGGGGCAGCTCTATCGGATAACCATTCAGAAAGACCAGTTCGGATGGGGTTTCTATTTCCTCCACGATTTCCATCAGTTTTTCCGTGTAGAGCACCTTCAAATCGTTTTTATCGGTGTTTTTGCTCATCTGTGCCAGGATTTCTCTGGAACCATATGCCTGTCTTATGTTGTATTTCTGCCCTATATCCTTTTCAAGCGTTCTTGCGGCCATTCTGTTCGGAAGCGCCACCAGTAGCGCATAAGCATCCGCACCCTGCTCTATGGCCCTTTCCCTTGCTCTTTTCAATGATGTCATAGCGACCTTCACCAGAATCCCGAAGAAGGCCAGATAGACCACATGCTTCTGCAAGCAGAAATCCGCACCGCACAGCGAGCCGTCGCACCGGGGCTCGAAAACACAGTTCAGAACAGGAATGAAAGGCTTTGCACAGTTCTGACACTGCCTCCATTCGGCCGCAATGGCATTGTTCGGGCAGGGGCGATATCCTCCGGCTGTAAAAGAGCCGACACACCATATCCCCTTGCTTGCGGAGATATCAACGAACCGTATGCCGGAAAGGTCGATCTCTTCGAGCCTGTTTTCATGATATGCCGTAATCAGCGGCTTAAATTCTTCCCAGGCATAGGAGATTATGTGGGCATTTTCCATTCTCATCTCACGTTCCACTCACTTTTCCCATATTTCATAGAGCTTTTTCAGCAGTTCAGGTCTCGTATCCCTGAATGTTGGTCTGTACTGTCTAGCAAGTCTGAGATCATCCTTTTTCAGTTCGGCCACCACCATTCCCTCCTCATAGGGCTCTCCGGCTGCCATCAGTTCTCCTTTCGGTGACAATATTCTCGAGCCTCCCCAGAACACCAGGCCTATCTGGGTTCCCACATTATTGGAGTAGAGCATGTACGAAACGGTCTCTATCGCTCTCGCGGGTAAAACTCTCTCGAAGAGAGCCCTGCTAATGCTGGGTGAGCCGGATATGTTTACCATTATATCAGCACCTTTTCCGGCATAAATCTTGGTTATTTCCGGATAGAACAAATCATAGCATATCTCGATCCCCAGCTTTCCGAGTTCTGTCTCAAAAACAGGCGCTTCCTTGCCAGGGGTGAAGTAGAGGCCTTCTTCGAAGGGTCCGAAGTTCGGAAGCATTGCCTTCCTATAAGTATGGACTTTGCCATCAGGAGTGATTAAAACGGCTGAGTTGTATATTCTGCTCCCATCTCTTTCAGGCATACCGAATATCAGGTGTATTCCGCTTTTTTCCACGGCCTTACCGATTGCCTTAACGGAATCTCCATCGATTGTCTCCGCAAGTCTGAAAATCTCATTCCTTATGTTGTAGCCGGTGAGGAAGAGCTCTGGAAAAATCAGAAGCTGAGCCTTGAGTTTGACCGCCTCTTCAATACCTTCCAGTATTCTTTGCAGGTTTCTTTCTCTGTTGCCCGGTTGAGCGCTCCACTGTGCTATCGCCACCTTGAAATCCTTCATGTTCTCACTCCGGCCTGAACTTGTAACCGTAGAATATGACACCCTCCTTCCCGTCTTCAGCCAGTTTCCTGAATGTTGCTTTGACTCTCATTCCGGTACGGACCTCTTCTGGGCTGCAGTCCACTATCTGGGAGGTCAATCTCACGCCCTCGTCAAGTTCGATTATCGCCATCACGTATGGTTTCATATCGCTGTATTCAGGATGGGCATCGTGCACTACGGTGTACGAGACGATTTTTCCGCTACCACCGAGTTTCACCGCTGCCATCTTTCCGATGCTCTTTCTGTGGCATTTCGGACATATGTCCCTTTTCGGGAAGAAATAATCACCGCAGTTTCCGCATCTGCTCCCTATGAGATTGTATCTGCCCTGTATCTCTCTCCAGAACCTCGGCATATTCATGATTTCGCCTCCTCTCCTTTCTGTATGGTGCAGGAGGTTTCGAATTCTCTATAGCTCATTCATACCCCTCCAGTATGCTGACAACGGCGGTACCGCCTGTTCCGCCTATGGCATGAGCGAGGCCTATTTTCGCATCTTTTACCTGCCTCCTGTCCGCCTCGCCTCTCAGCTGCTTAACTATCTCGACTATCTGAGCGATACCCGTGGCTCCCACCGGATGGCCCCTTGATTTGAGACCTCCCGAGGTATTCACCGGAAGCTCGTTACCGAGTGCTATTCTCTCCTCTTCGACAGCCTTTCCGCCCGTACCTTTCTCAAAGAATCCCAGGTCCTCTATGGCCATTATCTCTGATATGGTCGAACTATCGTACACCTCAGCGACATCCACATCTTTGGCCTTTATTCCCGCCATATCGTACGCCCTCTTTGCAGCATACACGGTCGCCTCCATGATGGTTATGTCCCGTCTGTCGTGCAGGGCTATTGTATCCGAACCCTGGCCTATTCCTCTGACCTTCACAATCCTGTCCGTGAATTTCTTTGCGGCATCCATGGAAGCCAGTACGAGGGTCGCGGCTCCGTCGGATAACGGGCACATATCGAAAACCCTCAGAGGCTCCGCGACCATGCCCGACCTTAAAACCGTGTCGACATTTATTTCCCTCTGAAACTGTGCCTCAGGGTTAAGTGCGCCGTGCCTGTGGTTTATCACCGAAACCATGGCAAGCTGCTCCCTCGTTGTTCCGTATTTTTCCATATGCGCGCGAGCCATCATGGCATGAAGAGAGGCGTATGTGGCACCGAAAACCGTCTCCCACTCCTGGTCTATGGCCATCCCCTGCACGGCATTCGCCATCTCATCGCCTATGTCAGTCATCTTTTCCGCCCCACCCACAACAACTATGTCGTGCATTCCCGAAGCTATGGAAAGAAAAGCCTCTCTGAACGCGACCGCTCCGGATGCACCGGCGGCCTCAACTCTTATAGCAGGGATATGGGATGTCTGCGCAAGGCCGACATAATCCGCTATGAGGGCAGCCACATGTTCCTGATGGATGAACGCTCCAGCGGACATGTTCCCTATATAGAGTGCATCTATGTCAGAGCCCGATATTCCCGCATCGTTTATCGCCTTAATTCCAGCCTCGATACCTATGTCTCTGAAAGAGCGCTCCCAGAGCTCACCGAATTTCGTTATCCCGATACCTATGACCGCAACCTCTCTCATTCCGCAACCTCCTTTTCCATATTTGTTGTGCCAAAGGAGGCCTCAAATTCACTTTCGCTCATTCAATCACCTTTCCTCCTTATCTTTCCGCGATATTTGACATAAATCGCATAATCTATGAACACCTCGTTTTCCACCATCTCGGAGATGAGCGGCGCCGCGTTCCTGTTGAAATTCTCCATTTCATCTGTGACAGCTATGTCAAAGGCATCCGAACCGGCACCGGAACCGAAAGAGACCGCAAGTATCCTGTCATCAGGCTTCGATATGTCCAATACCGCGGAGAGTCCGAGAGGCACCGCTCCGGAATATGTGTTTCCTATCTTGGGAGTCAGGAGTCCCGTTTCCACTTGTTCGCCCGTGAATCCCAGCTTTTGGGCAGCTCTTTTCGGAAACTTTCCGTTCGGCTGGTGCAGAACGACATAAGTGTAATCCTTCGGTTCGGTCCCCATTTTCTCCATCATCTTCCTCGCAGCGGTCATTACATGCCTGAAATACGCCGGCTCGCCGGTGAACCTCCCTCCATGACTGGGATACGGCTGCCCTTCCCTTCTCCAGAAATCAGGGGTATCCGTTGTGTAGGAGTAGATTCCGTTTATCCTCGCTATGACCTTTTCCTTTCCTACGAGAAAGGCCGCACCGCCTGCGGATGCACTATATTCCAGAGGGTCTCCGGGAGCTCCCTGCGAGGTGTCCGCACCTATTGCAATACCGTATTTTATCATATCCGATTCCACAAGACCGAGAACGTTCTGGAGCGCTGCGGTTCCAGCCTTGCATGCGAACTCATAGTCCGCCGCCGTTAAATCTGGAGCGGCCATAATTGCCTCGGCAACCACCGTGGATGTCGGTTTCACCGCATAGGGGTGTGACTCGGAACCTGAGTATATAGCTCCGATATCCTGCGGGTCAATATCTGCTCTTTTCAGAGCATTTCTCGCGGCTTCGACAGCTATTGTTATGACATCCTCATCCGGCGACGGCACGGATTTCGATATTATGCCAAGACCTTTTCCACGGGCAACGCCGTCCTCCCCCCATACCTTCCCTATCTCCTCGGGTCTTATCCTGTATCTCGGTATATACGCACCATAGCTAACTATTCCCGCCTTCATCCTATGCCTCCTTTTTCTTTATTTTCTGTAGGGGAGGTGACATCTGAACTACCGTTCATCTTCATACCTCCGTTTTTCTCATGTGCTCTATTATCTCTTTTTCGGTAAGGGGAGTTCTGACAAGGGGAATCCTTTCGATATCCGCCAGCTTTATGGCCAGTTCGTCCATGCTTTTCGGCCTGACATAGGCGACCATTGCCGGTTTCAGCGGATTCGCCCTTATGGCCACCATGGGAGACCTACCGTAGGTAACAGATGTGAATATCAGGGCTCTCTCGCTTGTCCATCCGTATATTCGTATGTATTCGAAAGCGCTCATCGAAAGTATTGCTTTCACGCTGTCTATTATCGTATATCCGTAGAGCATCCTCCCTTCCTCGTAATTCGAATTCACGATGTCTCCCCTGAGCATCTCGGCGAACTCCTCTATGGAAACACCTCTGGAGAACTCCTTTATATCGAGTATCGACTCGTTTATCGCGGTGAATGTGAACCTGTTGACATTTCTGCCCCCTCTTTCCAGGTCTATTTCCACAAGGGCATCTACTATTTTCCTCACCGTGAGAATTCTCGGGTATTTCCTTCTTCCGGATTCGTAGTCGCTTATCATCGAGGGTGAGATGTCCATTTTCCTAGAAAGTTCCTGCTGGGAAACGTTGAATTCTTCCCTCCACTTTCTTATCGTTGCGCCCGGTTCGTCCGACATGGCTATCTCGCCAGCAATCTTTTCTCGAAGTTCTTCGTGCACGGAATCTCACAAAAGATTTCCCTATATAAAGATGACGAAGAGAGTATCGGCAAAAAATGAAATCACTTCAAGATTTCCCTGTATATTCTTCTCAGACAGATTTCTCTCCACCCGGGGTCTGTTATGGATGCGCGTATGACCTTTCTTGCGAGTATCGGCAGCTTATCCTTCGGAAAGTTATCTCTAGAGTACCCCATCTTCCTTATCTCCGCTTTGATCATGTACTTCGCTATCGGACCGGCGTATTCGATGATTATCTCCTCCAATCTGTCTATGTCGCTCATTTCTCACCCTTCTCCAGTTCTTCCATGGCAACTTTTATGCTGTTCACCATCCTTTTTATGGACCTTTCTAGGTCTCCCAGCTCGTCTTTTGCGCCTATATCCATATTAATGTCGAAATTTCCCCTGCTGACCTCGTCCGCAATCTTGGTGAGCCTCTTTACATCCCTGAGAAACGAATCGGCAGTGAAGTAAGTGGCTATAAAAGTTATAAGACCGACCGAAATGAGAATCATAAGAAGATACAGGGATTTCATCTCTATTATTCTCCCGATTTCGTCGGCACTCTCCCTCGCCTCCGCATATATCACATCGTAGTATATGACCGTGGCGAACTTCCAGCCGGTATTGTCCACGGTGGAATATGCCAGAAAAGCCTCCTTTCCGTTCACGGTGATGTCCCCAGAGCCCTCGCTACTGTTAAGCATCTCTCTTACGCTCATATTGAATTCACCGTCGTCCTCAGTAAGGGATTTCCCGAGCATTCTCTCGTCCGGATATGTCAGCGCATTTCCGTTTCTGCACACAGTGAATGCGAAACCGTTCCCAGGCTCCAGAAATTCCTCGGTCTTCTTTTCGAGAGTGGACAAAAGCAGGTCGAATCCAGCAACACCCAGGAATTCCCTGTCTCTATACACCGGAACTGAATATGTAACCATGGGCTTTTTCGTTATTTCGTCAATATATGCATCGGACCATACCGGCTCGCTCGCCTCCTTGGCTTTCTCGTACCAATTCCTCACCTGCGGGTTGAAAAGAGGCGAGAAATGGGCATCGTACGGGACGAGGACTATGAAACCCGATTCCTCGGACGCAAAATATGACCAGAGCATCTCGGGAACATTTCTGAAAGAGTAGAGCATGCTACCGGCCGGCAGTATATATTCAAGTTTCTCCCGCTCTTCGGGAAGCAACACGGAGTATAGGAAGTCGTACATAGCATGGCTGCCGTTGTCCATCAGTATCTCGTTAACCTCATTGAGGGCAGAATAGGCGGATTCATTCACATGCGGGCTGGAATAGTTCAAAGTGAGATTCTCAAAGAAATAGTTCAGGGCCGCATCCACCCGGTCTTTTCCCACAATGTTCACCATGGCGGCGTAGTTCCTGTCATAGACCCGCCCGTCCATAACCTGTCTCAGCGCCGTCCGGTTCACCTGCTGGAGAAGATACTTGCTGCCCCACACAACATCGGCACCCACCGACGTCGAGCCCAGATGCTCTCCTATATGAAATCCCGCACTCTTACCAACGACCTCCATTTTACTGAGGTAATTTTCTATGCACTCCGAAGCATTGGAGTTAAGTTTGACTATGTCCTTTCTTATCTGATTTTCCAGATATCTCACGGTGTTCTCCCGGGCAGTATCTGCAACATCCTCCCGTAACCCGTAGGCCACAGCTGCCAGAAAAAGAGAGGGCACCAGAACTAACAGGACAACGGCGAGGAGCGCCTTGGCTCTTATGCCCATATATGGCTTTTTTCTCACATTACCACATCCTTCCTCTTCTGATATCCGTTACCCTATTGTACCTAATCATATATACAAGTTTTGGTTGTTCGCCCAGAGACTGCCAAGTTAAGAAATCCAGTAATTGTAGAATAGAATGAAGGATTCCAACCATGATTCCACCGTTGCTATCCTTGCATTTTCTGGAAATCTGTTCCAGAACCTTTTGGTTCTGGATTTCAGCACATCGAACCATC
>JAJRTH010000045.1 GCA_024278375.1 archaeon
ACGTTATCCGAACTTATATCATAAACAAAAATTCCGAGAAAACCAGAAAAATTGAAAAATCGGTTTAAACCTCTATGCTCTCCCCCGGTTTTATCGCCATAACCTTCGTCTCCGGGGCTCTCCTTTTAACCTCTTCCTCGAACTTCTCTGGGGTGCCCGTCAGTACAGGGGATGTGCCGTAGTGCATGGGAATCGCGATTTCCGGCTTTATGAACTGCACGGCATAGGATGCCTCAACCGGGTCCATTGTGAAGTGCGAGCCTATTGGAAGCATTGCAACTTTTGGATGGTAGATCTCCCCTATGAGCTTCATATCCCCGAACAGACCGGTATCCCCTGCGTGGTAAAACGAACCCTCCTCTCCCATGACCACGACGCCTGTGGGATTCGCTGTACCTGAGTGGAATGCCTGTGTCAGAGCGATTTTGAGGCCTTTTATCTCGGCAGGACCTCCGATGTTCATTCCTACCGTGTCCTTCGCACCTTTCTCCCCTGCCTTCGTGGCGATCTCGAATATCGAGACAAAAGTGGCTCCTTTCTTTGCGATCTCAACGGCATCGTCAAACCCGTGGTCTCCGTGGTCATGCGTGACTGTCACTATGTCGGCACTCACATCCCCGACCTTCACAGGGCTTTTCGGGTTCCCGGTCATCCATGGGTCCACCAGAATCCTCTTTCCATCCAGCGTGACCTCGAATGCGGCATGGCCGAGATATCTTATCTTCATGTTATCACCTCTATGCGAAAGGTATGAAAAAGGAGAGTATAAAGGTTGCTGTGGGCGAAAGTGTTTTAATGTCGAATGCCCTGCCATATCCATGACAGGGAGAAAAAATGGAATCCCACTAGAACTCCCGCATGAGAATATGTGGAAATTCTGTGTGCTCCGTGTCAAGGAGGTAGAAAACGATGGTCTGGAATAAGAGGATGCGGTCCTTGTACTTCCTTACCATAATGACCGTGGTGGTCGTCTCGGTTTTCATATCTGGTTGTCTGAATCAAAACCAACCGGAAGAGAGCGTCATAACACCGGCCGATTCTCCGGAGATTCCCGGTCGAGGGTTCTTTATGGGCGTTCTTCCCGCACCCGGAGAAAACCAATCCTTCGAAGAGGCATACTCTCAGGCGTCCCGGTATTCCGAGTTTTCTCCTGTTTGGGGGCGTCCGACTCCTTTCTACAATCTTGCAAGCGATTTAAACGGCGGCTGGGGAGAGACGTTCGTGGAGGAATATGTCAGAGGCAATCACATGTTTCCGATAATTCAAATGTCTTTCATTGGTCCCGGTGTTACGCTTGTTACGCCGCCAGGTATGGAGGGGGCCACTCTCAGCGATACTGAATGGAGGAATGCGTACAAACAGGCTTCTCTGGATGTGGTAAAGGCTTCGAGGCCGCTTTATCTATCCATTGGAAACGAAGTTAATCGCTGGTACGAGAAATATGGCGCGGAAGAGGGAGACCCGAACGGATTCCAGCACTATGTAAGTCTCTATGAAGAGATATACGATGCGGTAAAGCGTCTATCCCCTGAGACCAAGGTTTTTTGCACCTTTGCACGTGAGATAGTGTCTGAAAATCGGGAAGCTGACCTGAATGTCCTTTCTATGTTCGATGCGCATAAAATCGATCTCCTGATTTTTACTAGCTATCCCTATGCCGTTCAGGGAATAAACAGACCCTCTGACATCCCTGACGATTACTATTCCAGGGCGCTTGACTATCTGCCGGACAAACCCTTCGGATTCAGTGAATTGGGTTGGCCTTCGATAGATGCTTTCGGTGGTGAACAGGGTCAAGCGGATTTCATAACTCAGGTATCGGAGCGTCTTACAAAAGAACAAGGGGTGAACTTAGAGTTGTTTGCCTGGGCATGGTTACATGATCTGGATGAAAATGACCACATCGGGCTGATAAATAGAGACGGCACAGAAAAATTGGCCTATGGTGTCTGGAAAAATATCTCGACCTCAGCGAGACGATAGATTTCTCTCTTCGATATGCCTCTCAGAATTCTCCTTTTCTCCCATCTTCTCCAGCACATCCCTTATCTTTTCCATCCCGAGCTCTCCCATGTCAGCATCCATCAACTCCATGGATACGGGTTTCTTCATCTCCATGGAAATGGCATTCACCTCTGCCTTTATCCTCTCGAGCAGAGGGCTTTCGTGCTCCATCTTCAGCTCGGGAAAATCCACGGCAAGGATTACGGAATCTATGTCCGGCCTTTCGCTCAGTTTTCTGACCGCCATGGGAATGTCTATGAGGCGGTTGACAGGCGCTATTTCCCCTATCCCTATGTTCATGGACATGGCCTGCTCCTTTATCTTCTCTATCACCTGCATGGCTGAGCTTTCAAGGTTTGAAACTACCGCAATCTTCATGGTATCGAAAAGGGAATGGAGGGAGGGCATATAAGAGTAACTGAGGGGGGCTAGTAGTTGATATCATCCCCACTAAACCTGTATATGTGGATGATCAAATAAAAAGACGGCTACTGGCTGAGGTCGGGAACAGAGATTCACAGAATTCGGCAGTATCTCCGTTGTTAGATGGATTCGTTATGGCCTTTAACTGGATTTCATATGGATTTCGGTGAGATTTGGGAATGATTTCGGAAAATCATCTTTAATAATGGCGACAGAGTATCACATGGTGATAAGAAATGAAGAAGAACGCAATGTTCGGAATAGCCGCCCTCGCTGTGCTCGGCCTTCTTGCGCTGGGGTTCACAGCGATGGTGAGCGCCTCTACCGAAGAGGTAAGCCCTGAGATGAGCGAATGCCATAACAGAGAGAATGCGCCGGATGCTGACGGAGATGGAATACCTAACGGAATGGACCCTGACTTCGAGAGGCCAATGAATGGAACAGGCATGATGCACCAGCACAGGGGCGAAGGACCTCATGGCAACATGAGCGGAGAGTGCAACGGCGAAGGAAGGATGTACAGGCACGGATACAGATACCAGATGGAGAATCAGGCAGAGGCTCCCTAAACCCCTTACTTCAATTTCTTCCTTGTTGTCTCGGAAAAGCTTATTATATCTCCGGGATTGGCGTCCTTATGGCCGAGCGCATCGAAGGAGCGAAACCCACCCGTATGGAACTCCTCTCCATAAAGAAAAAGAAGATGCTTGCGAGGAAGGGAGACGAGATTCTTACAAAGAAGAGGGATGCCCTTGTCTCAGAGTTCTTTGAGATAATAAAAGAGCGCTCCAAGGCGAGGAAAGAAGCTTTCGAAGCCTTGGAAAGGGCAAGAAAATCCCTTGTAAAGGCCGAAATGGTAATGGGGATCGAAGGTGTTTTCTCTGTTGCGGAGGGTTCTCCCGAAATAAAGAGCGTGGATGTTCACAGAGACAACATAATGGGGGTTGTTATACCGAGGTTCTCGGCGGAAATATCCGGAAACAGACTGCCTCCCTACGGCCTGGTACGGACAAGCGCTCTTCTCGATACAGCGAGAGAGGATTTTTAGGAAGCCCTCATGAAGCTGCTCAAGCTGGCAGAGATAGAGAGCTCGATAGAGAGGATGGCCAAGGAGATAGAGGCCACCAAAAGAAGGGTGAATGCGCTCGAATACGTCTTCATCCCGAGGTTGGAAGCGACTGAGAAGTACATAGAAATGCAGCTTGACGAGAGGGAGAGAGAGGATTTCTTCAGAAGAAAGAGAATCAAGGCAATAATGGAAGCGAGAGAACAGTAGTTTTCCTGGAAAATTCCGACAAAAGCCTCGAAACATGGATTTTGCTACGATATGCTCTTATATGTTCAAAAATAACCCGCATAAGGGATTATCCCCATAAAATAGAGGGCCAGCAGGCATAGAAGGATTATCAGTAGGTTTGCCGGGATATTGTTGTATCTTATGAAACCCCTGTACTTCTTCTTGGAGAAAGGCCAGAATATTCTGACGCCCGAGTAAGTAAGTGCGTCTGTCAGAACATGGGAAAAGGAAGCGGCGGATGCGAGCAGTCCGAGTAAAACGGATGTTTTCAGAGAGAATGAAAACACGAAATGGGCCACAGGTCCGACAATGATTCCGAAGAGTATGCTCGAGAATATGCTGTGGCTGTATGCACCTCTGTGCTCGGCAATCCCGAGGACATCAAGCATCACATCAGCATCCGGCAGGACACCGAAGAGCGCTCCTACCAGTCCCATAAGTATGTAATCCATCCCAGTGTATTTCGCAAATATCAGTCCTACAGTGGCTCCGACAACGAAGTGGGTGCTCCATTTCACGGGGAGAAATCGTGAGGTTTATTTAGTATATCTGTGTGGGAATGGCATGGCCGAATTCACGGTGACACCATGGGAAGTTACGGGCGAAGTAGACTATGAGGAACTTATGGAGCGCTTCGGAACCTCAAGGATAGATGAAAATCTCATAAAAAGGATTTCGAAATATGCCGAGCCGCATTTCATGCTCAGGCGCAGGATATTCTACTCCCATAGGGACCTTGACAAAACACTTGACGAGTACGAGAAGGGAAAGCCGTTCTACCTTTACACGGGGAGAGGACCGTCGGGAATGACGCACCTGGGCCACATAATGCCCTGGTTATTCACAAAATGGATGCAGGATGTCTTCGATGTGGAGCTTTACTTTCAGATTACGGATGACGAGAAGTTCCTTTTCAAGGACGAGCTTACGCTGGAAAAGGCAAGAGAATACGCATACGAGAACATCCTAGACATAATAGCCCTGGGCTTTGACCCGGAGAAAACGCATATATTCCTCGATACTGAGTACATACACCACCTCTATCCCATAGCTCTGAGGGTTGCGAAGAGAATAACATTCTCAACCGTTCGTGCGGTTTTCGGGCTCCAGAACTCCAGCAATATAGGAAAGATTTTCTACACTGGCATGCAGAGCGCTCCCGCTTTCCTCGGCTCCGAACTGAGGGGAGAGCCCATGAACTGTGTCGTGCCCTGTGGAATAGACCAAGACCCTCATTTCCGGGTAACGCGGGATGTGGCGCCGTTTCTGGGCTATCCGAAGACGACCATGATATACTGCAAACTCCTTCCGTCCCTGCTCGGAGGGGATAAGATGTCCTCATCGGTGCCCGAATCCACCATATATACCACGGATACACCGAAGCAGGTGAGGAGGAAGATAGGAAAGGCGTTCACTGGCGGAGCCGTTTCCGTTGAAGAACAGAGAAATAATGGGGGGAACCCCGATGTTTGCATGGTCTACCAATATCTGCGCTACATATTCGAGCCTGATGATGAGAGACTGAAAAAGGTATATGATGAGTGCAGGGCGGGAGAGAGGCTTTGCGGCCAGTGCAAGATGGAACTTACCGAGAAGATTAACGAATTCCTCGAAAAACATCAGGAAAAGAGGGAAGAAGCAAGGGAAATGGTCGAGGAGTTCATCCTCATGGATTGAACGGAAGAACCAGAGGCATCACATCCTTCAGGTCTTCCCTGCTGACGGACAGTCTTTCCTCATAAGCGGCATTTGCTGTCGCGGCTACGATTATCGACCTTCCGAAATCTTCCTTTAATCCGTACTCCTTAACGGTGTTTCTGACCTCTTTTGCTATTTTGGCAGGAACGGAGACCCTTTTCAGCGTTTTTCTGCTGTACTCTATCCTCCTCCTCAGTCTTTCTTCTTCCTGTTTGTATGTTTCCACGAATCCGTAGGGATCCTTTCTGAAGGCTCCCGCTCTCCTGACTATCTCTATCCTCTCCTCTATGTCCTCTATCCCGCTCACATGCGCCTTGAGAACGAATTTTTCCGCTATCTTCCCGGGATTGCCAGTATATGTTGCCATTATCTGTATCTGCGCCGGATAGGAGAACTCTCCGAGGGATATCTTTCTCTCTCTGGATGCAGAAAAAATGGTTTCTATGACGGTTTTATCGTGATTTTCCATATTTCTCACGGCAAGAATGCCTCTGTTCGCACTCCCTATGAATGACGATTCCGGGTTGTCCTCCGTACCCAGCAGATGTTCTTTCTTTATGTAATACGGCACGAGAACGAAAGGCGCTCGAACCTCCTTTTCCATCCACCCTCCTTTAAGACAGCCGGAGCACTGCATGACCCTGTTCTTTGGGTCACAGTTGAAAGCGCAGCCGGTACTCTTTATTTCCGGAAGGAATCTGCCCGCTCCTTTGAGCATTGTCCTTTTTCCCAGGCCCTCGTTTCCCCATATGAGCAGGTTGAGACCAGGATTTATGAGACCAAGGATTATCGCCCTCTTCGCAAGCTGATGTCCGACCACGGCAGTGAGAGGAAAAACAGCCTCTTCTCTCTCTTTCATCATTGTTTCAAGGGCGAAATCAGCCATTTGCCATCACTTCTTCCCTACCGGTTTCCTTTTTCTCGATTTCTTCGAGAGTCTGCCTTATACGCCACTTCAGCGCCTTTATGCCCTCCATTATGTGGCGATTTTCAGGCACTGATCTGCCCTCAAGAGCCGCAATGGTCCTGGCATAATCCACAATCTTAATCTCCGAACTGTTGCCTTCGAATCCCATTTCATAGCATACTCTGGCTATGCTGTCGAGATGCGAATCAAGCGGATAGACCTCGGGAAGCAGTTTTTTGGCAGCGGATATTCTGATGAAAATCTCCTTTTTCTTCACAGGCCTGAGGGACGAAAGCGCGGAGCGCACCCTCATCTCGAAATCGTCCAGCTTCTTCGCATCTACGGTGGAGATGAAAAACTCCTTCAGGACGTCTGGCACCTCTCCTTCCGCAGTACCTGCCAGGGAAAACCTGATTCTGTGCTCTATGACATCCCCTCCCTTTTCGACCCGGTTCCTGCCTGAAACAAGGACATCCGCTATGGCTCTCGCCGACTCCTCCCTCAGCAGGTCGACATCCTTTATGAACAGCAAGCCCCGATTGACATCCCTGAAAACGGA
>JAJRTH010000046.1 GCA_024278375.1 archaeon
CATGTGATATCTTATTCGATATGTGCAGTGAGGTGCATGTTCCATTTCCATAGGCTATAGAACACGCACAGAGTATATTGCTATTTGCCTATCCAATCTCCTGTCCCAGCCGCAGCAAGCTGCGGGGTATAGGAATTAAATTAAATTATTGGTGAAGGATATGACTGAAATAAAAAGCTTCGGGGCGGTACGTCTCCTCATCCCACCTCTTCCCCACTTTCACCCACCCCCTCTCTATTCTTAAATATCGAAACCTGATGTACCGGCGTGCGCTTCATTCACATCTCCGACACCCACATAGGATACAGGGCATACAATGCCTCTGACCCGAAGACAGGCAGGAACCAGAGGGAGGTTGACATAGAGAGCGCCTTCAGGCAGGCGGTTGACCGAATACTTGAGATTAATCCGGACTTCGTCCTTCATTCCGGCGACCTCTTTCACACCGTGAGGCCTTCGAACAGGGCCATAGGCTTTGCAATGGAGGAGATTTCGAGGATAACGGGTGCGGGAATACCGTTCATTGTAATAGCAGGCAACCATTCAGCTCCCAAGATGAGGGAGACAGGCAGCGTTTTCCGAATAATCTCGAAAATAGAGGGTGTAAGGGCGTTTTACAGGGAGAAATACGAGACAACGGAAATAGGTGATGCCCTCATCCATGCGCTCCCCCATGTTCACGGTGGCGAGAGATTTAGAGAAGAACTGGCAAAGATGCTGCCGAACAGGGATTACGGATGCAACATAGCGATGTTGCACAGCGGAGTCGAAGGCCTCAAAGCTTTCAGATACTCCACAGGAGAGGCTAACGAAGACCTGATGGGAATGCACGAGATAGGAGAGGGCTTCGATTACATCGCCTTCGGCCATTACCATGAGTTTACGGAGTTGAGCGAAAGGGCATACTACTCAGGTGCGACCGAGAGGCTGAGTTTCAACGATGCCGGCCAGAAAAAGGGATTCATAGAGGTCATAAGCGAGCCGTTTACGGTAAAGTTCCACGAGCTCAGGATAAGGCCGATGCTGGACCTGGAGCCGATAAATGCCAAGGGGAAGAGCGCTCCTCAGATAATGGAGGAGATAGAGCGGAGAATCGACACGGATATGGATGGAGCGATAGCCCGGCTCATCGTCAACGGCATAAGCCCGACGGAATACAAGAATCTTGATGTGAGGAGGATAAAGACGATGACATCTGGGGCCCTCCACTTCGAGATTGATACCAGAATGAGCTCCGGAACCGCAGCGGAAATATCCATGGTCACTATGCAGAGCATGGAGAACGATTTCGAGGACTTCATAAGAAGAACACCCATAGAGGGACTCGAGAAGGAAAGGATAATCGATATGGGGAGGGAATACCTCTCGAGAGCTGCGGAGGAGTGAAATGAGGATAAAGTCCATAAGGCTCAGGAACTACCGGAAGTTCAGGAATGTGGAGCTTGAGTTCGGGGACGGGATAATCGGGATAACCGGATTGAACGGAGCGGGAAAAAGTACCCTCGTTGAGGCCATAGCATGGGCTCTCTACGGAAATGACAGGAGGATAACCAGAAATTCGAAAGAGAGCGTGAAATCCTCCGGTGCCCTGCCGTCGGATACCTGCGGGGTTTACCTGAACTTCGAGATGGATGGCAACGATTACTTTCTCATGAGGGAGATGAGGGGAAAGAACGGGACAATAGTTGCGGAGATAACTGAGAACGGAAAGAAGCAGGCATCCACCGACGGAGCGGTGAAGGAGTACATAGAGAAAAAGCTCGGCCTGGATGTGCACGGCTTCATGACCTCCGTTTTTGCTAGACAGAAGGAACTCAACGAACTGTCAAATATGAGGGGGGAGGAGAGGAAGAAACTCATAGAGCGCATGCTCGGGCTGGATGCCATAGACAGGGCCAGAAAGCTCGTCAGAGAGGATGTAAGGGCCATATCGAGCGAGATAGGTGGATTGGGTGAGGGGCTTTACGACGAATCAGGCCGGGATATGTTAAGTGTCAAGAGAGATGCTCTGGAAGAGAGAAAAATGGAGATGGATGGGGTACGGGCAGGGCTTGAAGAAGCGGAAGGGGAAATGGAGGAATTAAAAAAGAAAATGGAAGTGCAGAAAAATGCTCTGGAGGAAATCAGGGAAAAATACGAAAAATACATGGACTTAAAGAGCAGGATGAAGGCTCTGCACGATGCGCTCCTGACAGAAGAGAAAATGCTTGAAAAAAGGGAAAAAGAGCTTGAAGAGATAGGAAATCTGAAAAAGGAAAGGGACAGGCTCCATACTGCGGTCAGGGAGCTTTCGGAAAAGGAGAAAGTCATGGAGAAGATAAGAGAAGAAAAGGAGAGATATGACCGACTGAAAGGGCTGAAAACAAACCTGAAAAGGGTTGAGGAAAGGATGAAAAGACATCTCGAAGATGTGGAGAAGTATGAAAATAGAAAGGAGTCGATAGTCATCGCGGATGTCGAGGCTCTTGAGATGGAAAAGAAAGCCCTGGAAAAAACCGTGGAAAAGCTCGACAGGAAGTGCAACGAACTTGAGAGCGAAAGGTTTTCCACAAGCAGGGAGATCAAGGCCCTGAAAAGAGACCTTGAGGACATAAAGGAGCTTGGGCCTGATAGCAAATGTCCGAAATGCCACAGAAGGCTCGGAGACCATTATGAAAAACTAATAGAGGAAATAAGGGCAGGAATCGAGGAAAAAGAGGAGGAAATCAGAAAAATCGAGGAGGTGAAGAGCGCTCTGAAAGAGGAAATCAAAGAGCACAGGAAAAGGATAGAAGATATGTCCAGAGCGATTGAGGAAGAGAAGGAAAAGATAAGGGAGATGAAATCGCTGGACCGGATAATCGAGGAGAAAAGGAAGGAACTGGAGAGGGCCAGAATGGAGATGGAGGAGATAAAGAGGGAGATCGAGAATATCGGAGAGATATCCTTCGACGAGAAGGAGTACGGCAGATTCAAGACCGAAATAAGGGAGTTGAAGAGGAAAAACGAGGAATATATCCGGCTTAACGAGAGAATATCAAGGGAGGAGAGCATAAAGAGGGAGATCGGATCGCTCAGGTCCGAAATGGAATCCCGTAAGAAGGAACTCTCGGAAATCCGGGCCCGGCTTTATTCTCTGGATTTTTCCGAGGACACGATGAAGATAGAAGAGGAAAGACTGAATAAGATGAAGGAAAGGGAAAAGGAGCTCATAAAGGCCATCTCGGAATTGAGAGAGAGGATTAAGGGCATTGAAAGGGACATGGGAAGAATCGAAAATGAGATTGAGGACATAAAGAGGAGAATGAAGAGGCTCGAGGAGCGCATTGAAGAGAGAAGATACCTCCAGGAGCTCGACAAACTTCTCAAGGAATTCAGAACAGGCGCGATATCCACAATAAGACCGAACCTTGAGGAGATAGCATCGGAGCTCTTCAATCGAATGACGGACGGAAAGTACCCGGGAATTGAGATAGACGAAGACTACAACATAAAGATAATGGAGGCGGGAGGCTCCTATCCTCTGGAAAGGTTCTCCGGCGGTGAATCAGACCTAGCCAACCTCTGCCTCAGGCTTGCGATCTCCGAGGTCGTGGTTGCTGCGAAAGGTGCACCTGGCTTCAATTTCCTCGTTCTGGACGAGATATTCGGCTCCCAGGATGTCACAAGGAGGGAGAATATTCTGAAAGCCCTCCAGACCCTGTCAAACAGATTTTCCCAGATATTCCTCATAACTCACATAGAAGAGATAAAGGACTACACAAGTATGTTGATAGGTATCCGGGAAAACGAGAACGGTGAGAGCAAGGTCGAAATACTCTAACCTATATATCGCAGGTCCTCGTCTTCGGAGGTGAATTCGTGCTCTGCGGCCTCCCGGAGGGATGTCAGTAGTTCTTCGGTTTCTTCCGACCTTATTTCGAGGTCTTTCAGATCGACCTCTATTCCCGTGATTTTGGAGAGTATTTCCAGCACATTTCTGGCGCTCTTCGCATCCACTATGTATCCAGAGGTCTCGCCCATGAGACAGCCGCCGTCTATCCCGAAGAATTCCTTTCCCAGGCCAAGGAGGATTCCGCTTGCTCCAACTATTCCGTTGGAAGGCTCTCCTTTTGAGAAAACAACACCGTTCTCCTTGAATATCTCGACCAAGTCCTTCGATGTTGCTGCGCCGAGAACCCGCGGAGTCTCGAGCATCTTACCCAGGCCGTAGCCCCCAAGTGTGAAAATCCTTTTCACCCCGTAGTTTTTGACAAGGAATTCCAGAAGCGAATAGGAAAGCTCGTACTGTCCCTCCGCACTAGAACCCTGATACTCTCCTGCAAGAAATACGAAGTCCTCGCTACCCTTTCTGTAATGGTAGAGTTTCTGGGAAACTAGGTCGGTTATTCCCTCCTCGTCGAGAAGCACCTGCGGAGGAAGATGTTTTGAGTATATGTTTGCAAAATGCTCCGGTTCGAGGGTTTTTACAATGTGGTCCAGAGCGACCTTTCCCACGTTTCCCACTCCGGGAAGCCCCTCTATGAGAATAACATCCTTCAGATTCACATCTTTTGTCAGCTTTATAATCACTTCGTCCATTCAATCACCCATCTTCTTAAGGGCTCTTCTGTATTTTCCGTATCTATCCTGCGGAGAGAACCTTGGAGGCAGTGGAGATACCGTTTTCTCACCGCATTCGGGGCATTCATCCTTCATCGTATATACACCGCATAAAGGGCATTTCTTCATTATGGAGCGCATTTAAGCCTCCTTTCTGTGGAATTCTCCGTGACCACCTGCCTTGGTTATGTACTCAATGGCTTTGTCTGCAGCGTTCTTCATTATCTTCTCGGCAGTTTTGTAATCCTCCGCAATGACCCTTATCCTGTATTTCGGCGAACCGATGTAGTAAACATCTATGTTATCCCCTGATTCCTTGGCCCTCTTCAGCGCTTCTTTAACGATTTCCACACCGTTGGGAGCCTCAGAGGTGACCTCGATTATTCCCGATATGGTAACAAAAGGCGGGGTTATGTTCTCCTTGGCTATGGCCCTGAACTCCTTTATCCATTCTCCTTTAAATCCCTCCTCTTCAAGAGCATTTTCCTCAAGAACGGCCGCCTCGAACGCAGGGTAGAGACCTCCGAAGACCTCCATCAGTTCATAACCGAATTATTTATAGCAATCTTCAACGGTTTTTCCGAGTCTTTTCGCCAGCATCTCCATGAGCATTTTGGCTTTAAGCTCGTTCTTCCACTCCTGCATCTTCATTCTTCTCTGATTGTCAGTGATTCTCTTTATTGAAATATCGACCTGGTTCCTGTCCTTGTTTACTCTCATCACCTTTCCGACTATCTTCTGCCCCTCTCTTATGTGGTCCCTTATGTACTTCACCCATCCGGTGGTCACCTCGGATACGTGTATGAAACCCTCCTTACCCGGATATTCCTCGAGTTTAACAAAGGCTCCGTAATCCCTCACATTGGTCACGGTGGCAACGACAAGCTCCCCCTCTTCCGGAAATTCCTTAACAGGTTTCATTACTTCATTTCCTCCACTATCTCACCTTTTATCAGGGCTTTTCCTCCTCTCGGCTCTGCGATGACGGAGCCGCATACCGTGCATTTGACCACACGTGCAGCCCTGTCAAAGATTATCTGCTCGTTCTGGCAGTCCGGACATTTCACCTTCAAGAATTTTCCTGTCATATTATCCCTCCACAAGCTCGAATTTCTTCGCTCTGAAGGCCGGGGGCTGATGCGCTTTTCCGCATTCGACACATCTATATCTGAGGTTTATTCTCTTTGTTGGCTTTTCCCTGCCTTCCGGTTTCGGCCTCGGAAAACCCCTATAGCCGGCGGTCACTCTTCTGAATCTTCTCTGACCCCACTTCAACTCGCTTGCCTTCTTCTTTTTGACCCTCTCCACTTCGTGCAGGGTGTGCTTTCCACAGTATGGGCAGTAGCGCTTAACCTTTCTCGGCATCTTCATGTAAATACCTCGCTTTTAAAGGATGGGAAGGGGCTATAAACACCTAACATTTAAAGGTTACTCTCATTTGGGAAAGGGTTCCGGTATCTCTGCCTCGGCAGAATCCCTGATTTCCCAGTCATATGTGACCTCTATTCCGGCGCTCCTTATCATGGCACCGACAGAGCAGTATTTTTCTTGGGATAGCCTTATGGCCTTTTCGACGTTGTTCCTGTCCTTCTCCTCGCTTATGTCTCCGTAGATGATATAGTGCAGGTGTATCTTCGTATAAACCTTCGGATGCTCTTCGGCCCTTTCGTAATCGATGGTCATCTTCAGCTTCCTGTACTGGACCTTCATCTTGTCCATGAGGGAAATCACATCCATTCCCGAACATCCTGCAAGAGACATTAGAAAGAGCTCCATCGGGCTGGCTCCGGCACCGGAACCGCCGAAGTCGTAAAGGCCGTCCATGACGACCCAGGAATTCGTCTTGCTCCCTCTTCCGATCATCGTCAAACCGCGGGCCTGAACCACTTCTATCTTCAATGTATCACCTATAACCCGATTTTTCCCAGGTTAATAAAGATTGGCATTGCCGGAAAAGATTAATTAAGATGTTGCTACTGCCCCTCCGATACCATGAAGTACAAGATACTTGGAGACAATCTTCAGGTCGTGATGGTCGAACTGAATCCCGGAGAGAAGGTTTACGCAGAGGCGGGAGCGATGAACCACATGAGCGGCAACATGATAATGGAGGCAAAGGCCAGAGGAGGCATTATGGCCGGTCTGAAAAGGAAATTCCTTCTCAGGGAATCCTTCTTCATGACGGACTTCACACCGCAGGGCGGAACGGGCTTAGTTTCTTTCAGAGGGAATGTGCCGGGAAAGATAATGGCCGTAGACATACAGCCGGGAAAGGAGTTCCTGGTGCAGAAAGATGGTTTTCTCGCGGCACAGGAAGGAGTCGTCATGGACATAGCGTTCCAGCAGAGGCTCGGCTCCGGATTCTTCGGGGGCGAGGGCTTCATTCTGGAAAAGCTAAGCGGACAAGGGACGGCTTTCATCCATGCCGCCGGAGATTTCATAGAATACAACCTTCAGCCCGGGCAGGTCCTGAAGGTCAGCACCGGATGTGTCGTCGGCTTCGATTCCACGGTCTCCTATGAGATATCGAGGGCCGGGAACATAAAGACCATGCTATTCGGAGGCGAAGGTATATTTGTAACAGTACTGAGAGGGCCCGGAAAGGTCGTGCTCCAGTCCATGACCGTGGCGAATCTGGCGATGGCCTTGAGACCCTACCTTCCGCAGAACACTTCGGGAGACAATTCTCTGATAAGGATATGATAGGGTGAGCACCAATAAGCTTCTCTTCATACTTTCTGTATTTCTCGGAATGATTCTGCTGATAGTTCTTTGGCCGTATGTCCTGACACTGGTAAGCCTCCTGACTCTGGCCGTATGTGTTGCAATCATTCTCGTTGCGGTCGTAATAGCGATATTCGCTCTCCTTCAATTCATTCTGATACCTTATTATGCGGTTAAAAACAAGGAATGTGTGGACATAGGAAATTACAGGATAGCGGATGCCAATGAACCGGGGAAGGAAGATGGCAGGGATAAGAAAATATAGGGGAGGGAGCAAGGAACTGCTCTCCAGATTCGAGGATATATATTCTCTTCTGAGGGATGTCTATGAGGCGACGGGAGGAAAATATCCTGCTCTCGAATGGGTGTATGAGAAGCCCTTACCGGGAGAAATGGAATGGGAAGGCAGGTTCAGGGAAATCTACGAGCCCTTTCTCAGATGGAGGCTGGAAAACGAATTGGATGAGATATTTACAGTCGAAGACAACGGAATAATCGGAATAATCGGCCTGAACTACGATATCCGAGAAAAGGAGGTATTGGAAGAATATCGTAGACTTTTTGCCAGAATAGGGGTGGAATTGGAAGAAAATGCCGCTTTTCTTGAGATTCTGGCGGTCCATCCATCAAGATGGCGGGGCGGCATCGGAAGAATACTTCTCAAAACCGCAATGGAGCACCTGGAAAAGATGGGCAAAAAGGGCTATGGAATAACATTTCCGAACCTTTATCCGGCGATATCTCTGTATGATTCCGTAGGGGCCACAATCCTAGGGACAGTGCGGGATTTCGTATGGAATGAGGGAGACAAAGCAGCGGATTACCTTCTCGTTCGCTTCACTTCCTGAGTTCTCCCAGGGCCTTTTCCACCTTCTCGATGTTCAATTTCGAGTTTATTTTCCTGAAGACGTTGAGCGCTTCTTTGTAGTGCTTTTCCGCATGCTTTTTCTCGCCCATCTTTGCATAGACATTTCCCAGTTCGAATAATGATAGTCCGAGGAGGTGGGGTGTGTTAACGTCTTTCAGAATTTTTACGCTCAGCTGAAGGTGTTTCAAAGCCTCTTCCCATTTCTCCTGGTTGGCATAAATTATACCGTAGACTCTGTGGGCCGAAGCGATTCCGATGTTGTCCTCCATCTTTTCCAGCAATTCGTAGGAATCGTCACAGTATTTCTTCGCCTTCTTGAGATCGCCTTTTCTAGCATATGCCTCCGCGCCATTGAAAAGAGCCCACCCTATCAGGTTTACATCTCCTATCTTAGCTGCGGCATCCTCACATCTTGCGAAATATTCTATGGCTTTGTCCCAATTACCGAGCTGGAGGTGGCTGTCTCCAAGATTATTCAATACTCTGGCGATCTCCCTGTATTCCCTTATCTTTTTAAGTCTCGGAATGCTCTTTTGGTAATATTCTATCGCCTTTTCTATGTTTCCCATGTCGGAGTAAACATTGCCCATCTCAATGAATATCTTTCCGGCCATACCCGAGTCGTTCATCTCCTTGGCATACTTTATGGCTGTGGTGTAGTGAGAAACGGCGTCAGCATATTCTCCCCGCCTCCAGTGAATGTACCCGAGGAATCTCTCGGCATCACCCATCCTGTGCAGATCACCGGTTCTTTTGGCTACCTTGTTCGCCGCCTCGAAAAAGACATCGGCCTTTTCCCATCTCCCTCTGTTCTTCTCTATGTCCCCCATGCCGAGGTTTATGTCCACTATGACCTCGTCCTTGCCCAGCTTTTCGGCCAGTTCAAGAGCGCGCGAATATACAACAAGCGCCTCGTCCCATTCACCCAGCGTTCTGTACAAATCTCCCAGTTTAACGAGTATTTCCAGCATCTCTTCCTCATCTTTCTTCCCCGGTATCTTTTCGAAAGCCTTTATCGCGAGTTTGTAATAATGAACGGCTGCTTCGAATCCCAAGGAGGACAGGCTTTTTTCCGCCGCTTTGAGCGCATACTTGTACGCTTTTTCGTATATCCCACCTTTGAAGAAGTGCTCTGCCACGGTATAGGGGTCGCGCTCCTTTTTCTCCAGGCATTCAGCTATTTTTTTGTGTATGACCCTCCTTCTGCTTTTGTTTAGCGAATTCTCTATTAACTCCTTTATCTGCAGATAAGAAAACGTGTATATTTCTTCCTCGGTGGTCTCATCTTCCTCTATTATTCCCGCCTCCAGGAGGTTGTCTATGGCATCCAGAAGTTCTTCCTCATCCATGCCTGTCAGCATCTGAAGGGTATCGAAGTCGAACCTGGTGCCTATTACCGCCGCATAGTTGAGAGCTTTTTTGGCCTCCGGTCTTAATTTTGCAATTCTTCTGAGGAGCAATTCCTTTATGCTGGGCGGCACCCTTATCTTTCCGAGTTCTATTTTGGAGTATGAAAGCGGGTCAAGTATCCCTTCCTGTATGAGAGAGTTGATGAGTTCATTTACGAAGAGCGGATTCCCCTCCGTCTCCCGGTATATGGTGTTTATGAATCCCTTGGGAAGATCATCCCTGTTCAGGGCCCCCTTTATGAGTTCGAAAACATCCTCGTATTCAAGCCTCTGGAGTTTAACAGTGTTTACGGCCTCCATCAGTTTGAGCTGGCTTATCAGCTCTTCCACGGCGCTCCCATTTCTAATGTCCTCCGGCCTGTAAGCGATTATGAACAATATCTTTGTATTCTCAAGCCGGGGAATTCCCCCGAGAAGCAGTTTTGCACTGCCCTCATCCATCCACTGCGCGTTATCTATCACAGAGATGAACGGGCTCTTTTTCGTGCTCTTTTTTATGAAGGATATGAAAGCATCGAACATGCGATCTCTTTCGTCACTCAATCTTTCGGGAGTTTTTTCGTCGGGCGTCGGGAGAGGCATTAATCCAAGGAGCGGGATCTCCTTTTCCAGCTTTTTGTCCATCTCACCCTCTTTTCCGATGAGTTCCTTTATGGGTGCATAAGGTTCGTTCTCCCCGTATTTCCCTTCGCTTTTTCTTATCTCCACATCCTGTATGTCCGCAAGAAACCGCTCGATAAGGGCGGTTTTCCCGATTCCCGCCTCACCTTCTATCAGCATGATTCTTCCTTTCCCCGAGGATGCCATTTTCAGGGCCGTGTGGAGTTTTGCCAGTTCCAGTGTGCGATCTACGAATACTTTTTTTGTTTCGAATCTTCCTTCTGAGAGCATACGGACACCGTCCTTTTTGGATAAAGTGAATACGGTGCTATATATAAGTTCTCCCTCTCGGGCCTTTTCAGGTGCTATGTCGCATAACTCAAATTGAGTTATGTACAGTCAGAGGCCGTAACTCAGCTCTGAGCTGTGGAACGACATGTTGTATATCATAAACTTCCTCATCACTTCGTTTATCGCAGAGCTATGGGCTCTTACACTTTCCCCGAATACTCTTCTGACGAAAACACAGCTTC
>JAJRTH010000047.1 GCA_024278375.1 archaeon
GATTTCGATGAGAATTTCCTTCAGAAATTCCATCTTTTCTTTGTCTATCAGAGATTTACGGTATTTCACCACAAACCATGTGATATCTTATTCGATATGTGCAGTGAGGTGCATGTTCCATTTCCTTAGGCTATAGAACACGCACAGAGTATATTGCTATTTGCCTATCCAATCTCCTGTCCCAGCCGCAGCAAGCTGCGGGGTATAGGAATTAAATTAATACCTCTCCATGAAATCGCAGATGTTAGGCGCGGCTTCACTACAGGCGCTAATGACTTCTTCTATCTTACACAGGAACAAATAAATTACTTGGGTATAGAACGTGAGTTCTGGATGCATCCTCTCAAAAAAGATGAGAAGGCACCGATCGAAGAAGATGTATATAAAGACAAAAAAGGAAAAATGTTTCTGAAGTCACAGTATGCAAAGGATTACGAACTAAAAGATGTCCTGAGAAATGATGGTACTGTCTGGTGGGTGCCCAACTATGTAATAAAGAGTCCTAAGGAGTGCAAATCGATATTAGTGGATCCCAAAGAGCTAAAGTTCAGAGTTCTTATGATTCATAAAGACAAAAGCGAGTTAAAAGGAACAAATGTCCTGAAATACATCCAGTGGGGCGAAAGTCAGGGATATAACACGAGACCAACCTGTAAATCGAGAAAGAGATGGTATGATCTAGGTAATCGTATGTTCGCACCAATTCTCTGGACAGAATTCTTTTTTGAACGCGCTATAAGTTACGTAAATCCTTTCGGCATTTACGAAAGCGATAAGTTTTATGGTATAACTCCAAAAATTGATGATGAACTGGGTGTTATGAATCTTTCAAGCTATCTTAATTCGACGCTAATCCCTCTCTTTAGACTAATTGGTGGGTTTCAATCTTTAGGAGAAGGCGTTCTAAAAATGCCTGTTTATGAAGTTGCTAGTTTTCCAGTAACAGACCCTAAAAAAGTTTCAAACAAATTGCAAAGTAAACTCAAAAATACTTTTACAGTTTTGGATAGAAGAGAAACAAAGATGTTGGATAATGAAATCGGTGCTTCTTCCCCAGAAGAAGTATCTCTGGATAAAGTAAAGCCGGATAGAAGAGAACTCGATAAAATAGTCATGGGAGAAATATTAGGACTGACAGAAGAAGAACAGCTTGAAGTTTACAGAGCAGTAATTGACCTTGTTAAATCCAGAATAGAAAAAGCGAAAAGTGTAAAGAAAAACAGCAAGAAAAAGGGTAAAGAGGACGAAATTTTGGCAAAAAGAATTTTGGATTCGATAGGTGGGGAAGATATCATAAGGGATTTTCTTGATGGCTTTAAGAAGAAAAAAGAAATCAATCTTCCAGATTTCAAAAAAGAGCTGAAAGTTGAAAAAAGTCTATTTGGATGGAACCTTACCGATGGAAAACAATTTGTGGAGTTTGAAACATGGGAAGAGGCAGAATTCTGCCGTTTAATGGCACTTTTGGGTGCCAGAAACTTTTCAATTCCATTGAAAGTAAAAAGAAAGGATGTAAGAAGATTAGATGCTCTTGTGGAGATTATATTCAACGCTATGGATGAAATTTTAGATAGCATTTCGGACAGAAAACTAAAAAATAGCATCATCAACAAGGTTTTGAGCAGAATAGTAACATAAATAAAATAGAACAGAAAGAAGGATTACACTATCTCGGGCTTTTGATATCGAAAGGAGCTATGATGTATTGCTCCTCAACTCCGGAACATTCTGCCACCCGAGGCTTCACCCATTACAAGGATGAATATCATCAGTATCGCAAGTGGTATGAGCCACCAGTATGCTGGTATGGCGATACCGATGAGCAACATCGCCAAGAGGATGAGGCCTAGGCTCGGTATGTTTATATCAGCTTTCATGAAGCAACATTGGACATCTTACTTTTATATTCTTCATGAAGGGGTAAGTGAAAGTGAAAATGATTTTTAAGCCATATAGTACAGAAAAATAAGAATTTAGTAATTTGTGAGTGAAACTACGCCGCCGGCAGGATTCGAACCTGCGACCTGCCGGTTGCTGCCCTGCCCGAAATTTCGAGCAGAAGTTAACAGCCGGCCGCTCCAGCCACTGAGCTACGGCGGCATTTTATTTCGGGATTTCAGGCTATCCAATCCCCATATATAGGCTTTTCTTTCTTTTCGGTTGTATGTCGGGATGAAAATAAGGGGTTATTCCTTCCTAGGATAGTACTTCTCTATCCATTCCTTCCTTATCCTCTTTAGCTCCTCTTTCGGCAGTGTTGCCAGAAGTTCCCATGCGAGGTCCAGGGTCTCTTCTATTGTTCTGTCCTCATCCTTTCCCTGTGCAACGAATCTTCTTTCGAAGATATCCGCGAATTTCAGGAACTTTTTATCCCTCTCGGTGAGGGCTTCCTCTCCGACAACCGCGACCAGATTCCTGAGGTCATTTCCTTCCGCATAGGCTGCATAAAGCTGGTTGGCAACATCCGCATGGTCCTCTCTCGTCCTCTCCTTCCCGATACCGTGCTGCATCAGTCTCGAAAGGCATCTTCCCACGGTAACCGGAGGATATATTCCTTTTCTGTGTAGTTCTCTCGAAAGCACTATCTGTCCCTCAGTTATGTATCCTGTCAGGTCCGGTATCGGGTGTGTCATATCGTCATCGGGCATGGTGAGTATGGGTATCTGTGTTATGGTTCCCTGTTTTCCGTGTATCCTTCCCGCTCTTTCATAGATATTCGCAAGGTCGGTGTACATGTATCCGGGATAACCTCTTCTTCCGGGCACTTCCTCCCTTGCCGCTGCTATCTCTCTCAACGCTTCGCAGTAGTTCGTCATGTCCGTAAGTATGACGAGAACATGCATTCCTTTGTCAAAGGCGAGATATTCCGCGGTGGTGAGCGCCATTCTCGGGATGATTATCCTCTCGATCGCCGGGTCATCCGCAAGGTTCAGGAACAGTACCGATCTCTCAAGGGCTCCCGTTCTCTCGAAGTCTCTTCTGAAGAAGTTCGCCTCTTCCGAGGTGATTCCCATTGCTACGAAAACCACGGCGAACTCCTCTTTTTCCCCGAGAACCCTTGCCTGTCGTGCTATCTGTGCCGCCAGCTCGTTGTGTGTCAGGCCGGAAGCAGAGAATATGGGCAGTTTCTGTCCTCTTACAAGGGTATTCATGCCATCTATTGTAGAAATGCCTGTCTGGATGAACTCTCTGGGGAATTCCCTGGCCGATGGGTTTATCGGCGCTCCGTTTATGTCTCTGCGAAGTTCCGGGATTATTTCCGGGCCTCCGTCTATGGGTCTCCCCGAACCGTCGAAAACTCTCCCCAACATCTCGGTGGAAAGCCCTATCTTCATTGTCTCCCCTGTGAATCTCACGGAGGTATTCTTAGTATCGAGTCCGCTTGTTCCCTCGAATACCTGGAGTATCGCCATTCCCTCCCTGGCTTCCAGAACCTGTCCGAGCCTCTCCCTGCCGTCCGCCCCCTTTATTCTGACGACCTCTCCGTAGGATACCCCATGTACTTTTTCCACAACAACGAGTGGTCCGCTTATCTCTCTGACGGTCCTGTATTCCAGATCTTTGTTAACGGATTTTTCGTTCGAAATTCCGTTCAAGATTCCACCTCCTTGATGAGTCTTCCTATTTCGTCCCTCATCTTCACCTCTATGTCTGCAAATTCCCTTTCATAGCTCTCGTTGGATACTCTGGCCATCTGCGACAGGTCTCCTTTGCACTTCAGTTTCCTTATATTTGCGATATCGACGCCTTTTCTCACAGCCTCCATTATCAGGTCATAGAACTCCAGCATTATCTTCACCATCAGGTACTGCTTTTTCGGCGGACAGTAGGTGTCTATCTCATGGAAAGCGTTCTGCTGCAGGAAATCCTCTCTTATCACCCTTGCACCCTCAAGCGTGGCCTGTTCTGCGGACGGGAGTGCATCGGGACCTACGAGTTGCACTATCTCCTGTAGTTCGGCCTCTTTCTGAAGCAGGGCCATTGCCTTACTCCTGAGTTCGAACCAGTCCTCTCCTATTTCCTTCTGCCACCATCCTCTGACAGCATCGAGGTATAGAGAATACGACCTTAGCCAGTTTATGGACGGGAAGTGTCTCCTCTCCTTGAGTGCAGTGTCCAGCGCCCAGAAGACCTTCACTATTCTCAGAGTGTTCTGCGTAACAGGCTCTGAAAGGTCTCCGCCCGGCGGGCTGACGGCACCTATGACGGATATGGATGCTATCTTTTCCTCCGAACCCTTCAGAACGGCCTTTCCAGCCCTCTCGTAGAAAGCTGCGAGTTTCGATGCCAGATAGGCAGGATAGCCCTCTTCTCCCGGCATCTCCTCCAGTCTTCCAGATATCTCCCTCATTGCCTCGGCCCATCTCGAGGTTGAGTCTGCCATGAGGGCAACATTGTATCCCATGTCCCTGTAATACTCCGCAAGCGTTATTCCGGTGTAAACCGATGCCTCTCTGGCTGCCACGGGCATGTTCGATGTGTTGGCAATAAGTATCGTCCTGTTCATCAGAGGCTTTCCTGTCTTTGGGTCTATAAGCTCCGGAAATTCCCTGAGAACATCTGTCATCTCGTTTCCTCTCTCTCCGCATCCCACATATATCACTATCTCGGCATCGGCCCATTTTGCAAGCTGGTGCTGTGTAACGGTCTTTCCGGTTCCGAAACCGCCAGGTATCGCGGCCGTGCCTCCCTTTGCCATTGGAAAGAAGGTATCGAGAATTCTCTGACCCGTAATTAGAGGCTCTGCGGGAGCAAGCTTCTTTTTAACCGGCCTCGGATGCCTGACAGGCCATTTCTGATACATGAGAATCTCCTTTATTCCTTCGGAGGTCTTCACCCTGGCTACGGCCTCTTTGAGTGTGTATTCTCCCTCGGAGACGATTTCCACCAGTTCTCCAGAAATGTCCGGCGGAATCATTATCCTGTGTTCGACCACCGGCCCTTCCTGAACTTTACCTATGATGTCTCCGCCGAGTACCTTTTTTCCCCTCTCTGCAACGGGGACAAAGTGCCATTTTTTATCGAAATCTATGGGGTCGGCGCTCACACCTCTGGATATGAAGTCCCCTACTTTCTCCATTATTGCCGGAAGGGGTCTCTGTATCCCGTCGTATATCTGTCCTATGAGTCCCGGGCCGAGTATCAACGACAGCGGTGCTCCGCTTCTCTTAACGAGCTCTCCTGGCCCTATACCGCTTGTCTCTTCATAGACCTGAATGGTCGCCCTGTCCTCATGGAGCCCTATTATCTCGCCTATGAGCCCCTCGTTCCCGACATAGACGACCTCATAGACTTCGGCTCCTTTCATGTTCTTCGCTTCGACCACAGGGCCGGCCACTCTTGTTATTATTCCATCTTCAAATTCCATTCCTGCACGCTCCTATTTCTCCATATCAACGCCTACGGCTCTCTTTACTATCATTCTTATGACATCCTCTTCCATCTTTCCGGATTTGGGGGGAATCTCCACCACTATAGGGTAAAATTCGCCCATCTTCCTTCTGCTGTCGATGATCTCTCTAACTTCCTTGGCAAGGTCGGATGTTATGAAAAGCACGACGACATCGGGTGTGTTGAAAATCTTTTTCAGAACCTTTTCGGTCTCAAACCGGTCTCTGGCCACATAGGCCTCTTTTATACCGGCAAGCATGAAGCCAGTGACAGTCTCCTCGTCACCTATTATTCCCATTCTCACTAATCCACCTCCATAACCAGCAACTCCTCTATGTCCTCCCAGGATTTGCCATACTCGATTGCCAGATTAACGGCCCTTATGTTTCTGGCCTCTATCTCTTTGGAGACGAAGAAAAATATCGCGGGGCCTATGTCCAGCGAGCCCTCCATGGCCATATATTCCGCTAATTTCAGCAGTTCCGCATCAAGGGCCCTTTCCGCAGCCTCTGCCGTCGATATTCCCTTCATGGCTTCACCGTAGGATGTGCCGGAAAGCTCAGCCAAAGCCGAGGAGGTATCAGCGGCCTCTGCCATGTTCTTCAATCTCCATTCCGCAACCTCTCGCCCTTCCGGAAGCAAGGAACTCATTATGGTCTCTCCGTTAAGACCCATCTCTTTCCCTCTGAGGGTTGTTTTTATGTTGATGATGTCGATGAGCGCTCCAACGAATCTCTTTATCTTCCTGGCAACATCTCCGTCCACAGCATACACAGATTCGTTTATTTTCTCGAAAACTGCCCTGTCGAGCGCCGATTCGAAATGGAAATCAGAGGTTTCTTCTGCCGCTTTATGGAATTCCGTACCCTGGAGACAGGCTTTCGCATCTTCCACGGTATCTGCCTCCACCATATCCTCTAACACTTTTCTGTCCAGATGGAAGAGCTTCATTTCCTCGGGATTCGGGTTTCTGTGCATTTTCTTGGCCCTCATCATCCTTTTTATTGCCTCGGCATCGTATCTCCACATATATGCTTCGAAAAACGGTTTGGCACCTTTTGGCAGTGAGAAAAGGGTCTCCACGAGAGTGTCGAAGAGTTCTCTGTTGATGGCCCCCTCCATTTTCTTAACATCCGTTTCGGCGGAGGATATGGAATAGCCTTCCGACCTAAGTGCCTCAACGAATTCTTCCCTTGTGCCGGATTCGACGAGCTTTCTGAGCCTGCTTCGGCTTATGAACGGTGTTCCAGTGGCCTTTATCTTCGCATTCGGATAGGTGAAACCGGCAATCAGCATAAGGGTGTTGAAATAGGAAAAGAAGAATATTATCACTATCAGTATCACCCCGGCCACTATAACGAGCGCAAGTCCGGCAGGTTCCAGCAGGTTCATCAGAAACTTCCTCCGTAGAGCATCTGGCTCACATCCTTTCTGAGTTCGTCCTTCATATCCTCAAGTCTTCTGGATATTCTGAGGTCGAATATCCTCGTACCGTCGGCAGAATGTGCGATTATCCCTGCATCCGTCTCTTCCAGTCCGGATTTGAGTGAAAAGTCTGGAGGCAACATCGATTTCAGGGCTTCAATGTCCCTTTCCCTGCAAAAGACTGTTCCTCTTCCGAAGCTTTCCTTCGCCTTTTTCAGAGATTTTTCGAGATATGTCCTGTATCTGGGGTCGCTATCGGCACGTTTTTCGGCCTCAAAGAACACGGCCTCTATTCCTCTTTCTCTTTCCTCGAGTATCTTTCTTTTTCCGCCTATTTTCGCCTGTGAGACTATGTAGTTCACCATGTTCCTTATCTCTCTCTCCTTCTTCGTGGAGAACTCTCTGATCTCCTTGTCGAGTTCCTCTCTCGCCTTTTCGAGTATCTTCTTTCTCCTTTCCTCCGCCATCTTTTTGTATTCCTCTATCTTGGTATTGGCATCGTGCTCGATTCTTCGGATTATGTTCTCAAGGGCCTTCTGGTCCAATTTTTCACCCCATTATTCCGGTGAATATTATTATAAGTATCGCTATTAGGAGGCCGAATATGGCAAAGGTCTCGGACATGACCGAAAATATCATGCTCCTTCCGAAGGTATCCGCTCTTTTAGCAGTGGCACTTATTCCGGATGCCGCCGTTATTCCCTGACCTATGGCGCTCAATCCGGCTATTCCAACGGCAAGGCCGGCACCTATGGCAGCCAGTCCCAGGATGATTCCGCCGAGTCCCAGTATTTTATCGCCCATTATTCCACTGAAGGCCATGAGGAGTATTGCTATTAGGAGGCCGTATATGGCCTGCGTCTCTGGAAGGACCGAGAAGACTATGCCTTTTCCGAACATCTCTGGTTTTTCCGCAGTTGTGCTTATTCCAGAGGCTGCAGCTATTCCCTGACCTATGGCGCTCAATCCGGCTATTCCAACGGCAAGGCCGGCACCTATGGCGGTTAGACCCAGCCTTATGCCGTCTGGACCGATATATCTGGCGGCGCCGCTGGGATCTCCCAGCAATCCTCCAAAGACCATGAGAAGTATCGCTATTAGGAGGCCGTATATGGCCTGCGTCTCTGGAAGGACTGAGAAGACGATGCCTTTTCCGAAAACATCCTCTTTCTCGGAATACGCGCCGATGCCGCCTGAGGCCGCTATTCCCTGACCTATGGCGCTCAATCCGGCTATTCCAACGGCAAGGCCGGCACCTATGGCCACGAGGCCGGCACCGACCGGGATCGGATATCCACCGGAGAACATGCCCGTACCTACGAGTATCAGAATCGCTATCAGAAATCCGTATATGGCCTGTGTCTGGGGTAGGGCCTGGAAAAGAAGGTATTTTCCGAACTTATCCGGATGAGATGCTGTCGCCCCAGCCGCAGCAGATCCTGTTATTCCGACTCCGATTCCGGCACCCATGCCTGAAATTCCCACGGCAAGGCCGGCACCTATGAGGGCGAGGAACGCACCGTCTCCGGTGGTTGATATGACCTTGAGTTCATAATCGACGAGGAGCGTGCCATTTGGAGTGCTCACGCTGACCTGATAGTCTCCAGCTTCCGAATAGACATGTGTCACGGTGGAGAGATTTGTTGTAAGGATCTCCCCGTCACCGAAGTCCCACACATATGCGGATGCGTTTTCGGCGCAGACAAAGGTCACTGTCTCGTCGACTCTTGCCTCTCCGCCGTCTCCGTTCTCGAGATATATGACCTGTTCGGCGCTGGCAAGTCCGGTTACAAGATATGCTGCAAACAGGAGTGCGAAGAGTGTCAGCACCCCATAAACTCTTCCTTTTTTCATTCATAAACCTCCTTGACTTCCGTTATCCTTCTCTTTTCCTCATATGGCTGGAATTCTCTTCCTCCGCCTTCGTAGAAATAGCCAAAAAACTCGACATACTGCAATCTCAGAGAATGTACGAAAGAGCCCATTGCCTGGAGTCCTGTATTGACAATGTGCCCTATTATGAAAATGAGAGCCCCTACGAGTATGAAAGCAGCCTGGACGCTCACAAGCCCCACAAGGCCGAATACGAGGAGAAAAATCCCCGCTATTTTGTATCTTTTCCTGGGTTTTTTAAGAGATATTATGCCGAAGAGCGCTCCGAGCCCGGCAACGATTCCGCATATCGGCATGAGGCTCTGGGATGCGGCACCTATGACAAGTGTCGCCAGCATGTTTACTGTCAGAGCGATTCCTGCTGTTCCCAATCCGAGCGCAAGAATTCTCGCATAAGATAGGAAATTTCCTATGAAACCGGTTATTCCGAAAAAAAACAGCCCTTTTTCCTGCACTATGAGCATGCCCATACCCACTGCTATCAGTATCCATGATACTACATATATTTCACCTGAGTACTCGAACCATTTGAAGAGCTTTCCAGAGATCAGGATGAATCCGGCAGGTTGAAGCACCCACCAGGTAAACTGGCCGAAAATCGCCTCTTTTCTGTTCCCGTTCCTCAGATTCTGGATGGCGCCCAGTATGAGCCCCAGATTCAGGTGGGCAAGACCGATTAACAGACCTATGATTAGCATGGTTATAGGGTCCTTCATGGAATCCAGAAGCGAAGGTGCGTTTATGCCTATCAGCTGCAACAGGTTCGGAGCCTGATCGCTGAAAGGCCCCAGATATCCGCCTTGGAGTATACCAAAGATTATGGTTGATATCCCTGCAAGAGTTATTACCGTTCCGAAGTGTTTTGTTGCTTCGTCTATCTTCCCCATCCCGCTGTAAATAAGATATCCACCGAGGGTGATGATGACCCCGTAAAGTGCATCCCCTAGCATGAGGCCGAAATAGATTATGAAAATCGGTGCTATTATGACCGTGGGGTCTATCTCGTTATATCTGGGAGGCGCGAACATCCTCGTGAGAAATTCGAATGGTTTCGCCCATTCCGGATTTGCCATCTTCACAGGTACATTGTCCAGATTGTCCGGTTCTTCGAAAAATGCGAGGGCATGGTTTTCGGTGGATTCTCGCGCTATTTTTTCGAGCATATCTGCCTTTTTCGCAGGCACCCAGCCAGAGACCACATGAACAAATTCGGTTCTCCCCATGTTCGAAATGACCTCCAGTCGGTCTCTCTCGATTTCCATTTCCTCCACCAGAATCTCCAGCTTCTTTTTCCATTTCTTTGAAAGCCGCCCCATCTCACTATTAAGCCTCCTCAGTTCCTTTTGGAGCCTTGCAATCTCGTTCCTCAAAAATCTATCTGCTTCCTGTGGCGTGCCTTTCAATCCCTCAGTTTCGAATTCCTGAAAACCTGCCTTCCTAAGGGCGGAGTTAAGAGCATCCTCATCCTTTATGTAACACACGGCCAGCACCGCATATCTCTCCACATCCTTCTTTTTTGAAAATAGCACCGAATCGTATGATGCCGTCGGAATTTTGGAAATCTCTCTATCAAAAAGCGATAGGTCTCTGACCTCACCCAGCTTTGTAACCACATAATCTCCTCTGCCAAGAAGCGATAGGTCGATCTCCATTCTCCTGATCTTTGCCAGGTCGTCCAGATGGGCTTTCCTTCTTTCGATTTTTTCAATGGTACTTCCAATCTCTTCCGCAAGTTTTTCTGCCTTTTTTTCCACGGAATCGAAGATTATCTCCGCCTCCTCCCTTAATTCCTCGAATTTTTTCCTTCTGACAGCCACTCTTTCGGGAGATTTCGGAAAAATCATCTCTTTTATTCCTTCGACCCTGTTCTCTCTGGCCATTTCGAAATCGGAGAGTATCTCTTCTGCCCGTATAATCATGGAACTTATTTCTCTTAGATCCGAAGGAGGTGCGCTCTTTTTTATCAAATCGAGATAGTCTCTATCCGTGTTCTGAACGTCGACTATCTCCATTATTCCTGTTCTGTGCAATTCCCTGAGGAGGGTGTCCAGTCTGGATTTCTCGACGACTATATCGACAGACATCATCCTCTCGGGATACATCATTCTCCCTCAAAAATCCTGGAAAGAACGAAATCGACCGCTTTTTCACGGTTCTCCTCCGAAAGGCGTCTTATCTCCGCGGACCTGTTTTCGCTCTCTTTTCCTATCCTCTCCGCTTCTTTTCTGGCCTTTTCGCCCTCAGTCTTCTTTTTCTCCTCATATTCCTTCCTGAGTTTGAATAGTTCGGTTTCCCTCATCCTATTCGCCTCTTCCTCAGCACTGCGAACAGTAAGAGCGATCTCTTTCTCGGCCTTTTCGACGGCGTGGAGCGCCTTCTCCTCAGCATCTCTTATCATCCGGAGAGCCTTCTTTGTCATTTCCTTCACCATTTACCCCAAGTCGTGCCACCATCCTGTTTTTCTATATAAAGTTTGAGACACATCGGCAAAAGATGAATTTTTAGTTATATTTTATAAATATCTCTCTTAATTCTGGGTATGAAGGCCATCAGCACGGCCACTTTCGTCAACTCCTTTCTGTCATACCTTCCCTCTGTCAAAAATCCTATGGCGCCCTCTCTATATCCTATATCTTCCACACCAAAAACCTCACGCATTGCGCCGCTTATACTCATTCCCTTTTTGACATGCTCTATTACAATATCCGGATATCGAAACCCAGGTCCATGTCCCGTTGTTATCTTTCCTCTTTTATCCACAATGGCACAGTACTGGACATCGAAGTACTTTTTTTCGAAATCGTTCCAGAAAAGCCCCGCTTCTATACCTATGCCTAGGTCCGCATCTTCAATAGCGCTTTTGGCCCTGTTTATTGCCCCCACTATGGTATCACCGTCAAAAGGCTGCTCTGGAACTCCCGTATGTGTCTCAATGGACTTGATCTCGATATCGGCATATAACTCTGAAAGGACCTCCCGCACTGCTGCAATCTTATTCGGATTCTCGGAACCGACATTCACCCTGAGGAGTCTCCGAAGATGGCCTTCGGCATCTATTTCCCCATCTGCAATCCTGGTGGAGCTTATAGGGTAGAAATCCTCGGCCAGCACATATGGTACCACATGTATCTTCATAGGCGCAAGTCCCTTTTTTTCCCTTATCTTGTTTATTTCCAGTGCCGTTTCGTATGTTTCCTCCGAGACAACTATATCGGTACATTCCTCATCCAGAGCATCTCCATACCGGTCTTCAAGAGGGAGTATCCTGTACTCTCTATATCCTTTGCCACACAGATATTCTTCAAGTCCAGATTTTCTTTTTTCGTAAGGTATGACCGCTCTACCCCTTGTTTTATTGGCAAATTCGTCGGTGGTCAAGCCTAGGCAAACCCGCCCACCTAGGGAGAATGCCCTATCAAGCAGTTTTCTGTGACCTTTATGCAGATATTCAAAAGTACCGCCGACACATATCATGGAATCACCGCAGGAGCATTGAAACCAGAAGTAGTCCTACGACGAGCAGAACGAGACCTCTCATGAGGTGTACGACCTTCCTTTTTTGTCTCATCACGGCATTCCATCGCTCCTCACATTTATTAGAGCAGAACTCCTGGTCCGCCGGCATGGACATTCCGCATACGGGACAGTGTTTGTGTGGTTGGATTTCACTCATGACAACAGAGATGAAAGCATGGATTTAAAAGATTTGGCGAGGGTTCCTGTTCTATCCATACATAACTTTTATTTGTTTTCCCATTTTGCATGCCGTGTATCCGGTCGTACGCGTTAGGAAATCCCGTGCCGAAGATGTCCGCAAAAAGCTATTTGAGATGAGAGCGGTGGATGGAGAAAGGAGATTCGTAAGGGACGGGGAGTGGGTAGAGATCCCTATAAGGGTCGAAAAGGCGGAGGAAGCGGGAAAATACGGAGAAATCGTGGAGCAGAAAAAACCTGTGTTCAAGGAAAGACCTCCCGCCCCTTTCGAAATAATAGAAAAAAGGATGGATATCGGAGAGAAAAAGGCTCTTCTTCCGAGAAGATGGGAACTTTTCGGTGATGTCCTTATATTAAAAATACCCGAACAACTCGAGGAGCATAAACTGAAGATTGCGGAAACCTATGCCGATGTTCTCGGGGCCAAAACCGTACTCAGAGATATCGGGGGAATAGAAGGAGAATACAGAGAACCTCTGGTCGAGTTCCTCCTCGGTGAAGATGCCGAGACCGTGCATATTGAGAACGGAGTGAGATTCAGGTTCGACGCTTCGAAAATCATGTTCTCCTCCGGCAATATAGACGAGAGGGTGAGAATGGCCTACCTCCCCTCCCATAACGAGATTGTCGTGGATATGTTCGCCGGCATAGGATACTTTTCAATACCTATGGCCGTGCATTCCCGTCCGAAAAAGATTTATGCGTGCGAGAAGAACCCACTCTCCTTCAGATATCTGCGGGAAAACATAATTCTTAATGGGGTCGAAGACATAGTGGAGCCGCTGTTGGGAGATAACCGTGAGGCATGTCCTGAAAATATTGCTGACAGAGTTATAATGGGCTATGTGGGAAAAACGCATATCTTCCTGTCAAAGGCCCTCTCTATTTTGAAATACCGGGGAACAATTCATTACCACGAGACATGCCCCGAAGAGTTGCTACCGGACAGGCCTATTCTGAGAGTGAAGGCCGCAACAAAAGACTCTGGATACAGAGTTATAGGAACGAGCATTAGGAAGATAAAATCATATGCGCCTGGAATAGTACATGTTGTGGTGGATGCAAGGGTTGAAAAACAGAATTAAAACAAAAAGAAAGGGTTTGGGGTTTTGAGTGAGCGCTTTTACCATGCCAGCGTCCAAGTGGCCGCCGCAGTGGTGTGTATCCAGTATCCCTTGCCTGGCTCCATGATGTCCGTAGCCGCAAGGATGTCCATCTGTCCGGTTGTGGTGTTGTATGTCTGTACATAGTCGTACGGTATTCC
>JAJRTH010000048.1 GCA_024278375.1 archaeon
AAGTGAGGACCTTCAAGGATGCGAAGGGCAGGGAGACGAACACGATAGAATGCGACGGGAAGAGCTGCAAGATAAGGGGAGTCGAGGTCAGGGAACAGGGAGACGAGCTGATTTTCTCCGTGCTTATGGAGGAGGTCGGGAAGAACGGAAATCTCCTGAGGAGAAAGGTGGATGTGTTCGGAGTAAAGGTCGAGTGTGAAAGGCTCAGGAAGTTCATATATTACTCCTTCAAGACCTTCGTAAAGCCCTCTCATGTGGGAAAAGGAAATGTTTACAGGAAGCTGTTGAGGGTCAGGATTCCGAGGTTCGAGACCAGCGATAGGAAGAACATGGAGGTCATACATGAGCTGATGGACGAATATCTCCCGAAACTGGAGGAATGGGAGAAAATCCGCAGAGAAATCGAGGAGACTGACAGATTGATAGATTCCAAGGTCTATGAGCTGTACGGATTGACGGAAGATGAGATAAAGATAGTTGAGGAAAGCTTTGGAGATGATTGAGATGGAAGATACAGAAGCCCAGAGAATAACAGAAAAGCCCGTCGAAGAGGAGATGAAGCACTCCTACATAGATTATGCGATGTCGGTCATAGTGGGGAGAGCGCTCCCCGATGTCAGAGACGGATTGAAGCCGGTGCACCGCAGAATCCTTTATGCGATGCATGACATGGGAATAACCCACAGCAAGCCCTACAAGAAGAGCGCGAGGATAGTTGGAGAGGTTCTGGGTAAATACCACCCGCATGGAGACAATGCGGTATATGATGCGCTCGTGAGGATGGCGCAGGACTTTTCCCTGAGATATCCGCTTATCGACGGGCAGGGTAATTTCGGTAGCGTGGACGGAGACAGTCCTGCGGCCATGAGATACACCGAGGCGAGATTATCGAGGATTGCGGAGTACATGCTGGAGGACATAGACAAGGATACCGTGGATTTTGCGGACAACTTCGACAGCACGCTGAAGGAACCGGCCGTTCTTCCGGGGAAACTGCCGAACCTGCTTGTCAATGGCTCATCAGGCATAGCCGTGGGAATGGCCACGAATATGGCTCCGCACAACCTGGGAGAGGTGGTGGATGCCCTCCTCGCACTCATAGAGAACCCGGAACTCGAACCTGTGGAGCTGATGGAATACGTGAAGGGTCCGGATTTTCCCACCGGTGGGATAATCTACGGAACAACGCCCATAGTGAGCGCATACACCACAGGAAGGGGGGCCGTAAAGGTAAGAGCGAGGGCCAACATAGAGGAGCACGGCGGGAAGGAGAGAATAATAGTGACCGAGATACCTTACATGGTCAACAAATCGAACCTCCTGAAAAGTATCGCTGACCTGGTTAAAAACGGTGTCATAGACGGAATTTCCGATCTCAGGGACGAATCGGACAGACAGGGAATGAGGATAGTCATCGAGATAAAGAGAGGGGCGATGGCGGACATAGTCCTGAACCAGCTTTTCAAGCACACACAGATGGAGTACACCTTCGGAATAAACAATGTCGCACTGGTTGACGGAGTCCCGAGGACTCTTAACCTGAAAGAGCTCATGCAGGAGTACCTCAAGCACAGAGAGGTCGTGGTGAGAAGGAGAACGGAATATGAGCTGAGAAAGGCCGAGGAAAGAGCCCACATCCTCGAGGGATTGCTCATAGCTCTGGACCATCTCGACGAGGTCATAGCGCTCATAAGGTCATCCAAAAATGCTGACGAGGCAAAGCAGCGCCTGATTTCTCAGTTTTTGCTCACGGCAATCCAGGCAAAGGCCATACTGGAGATGCGACTTCAGAAGCTAACAGGTCTCGAGAGGCAGGCGATAAAGGACGAGCACACCGAGCTGATGGAGAAGATAAGGGAACTGAAGGACATTTTGGCTCACAGAGAGAGAATTCTCGAGATAATAAAGGAGGAGCTAACAGAACTGAAGGACAAATTCGCAGATGCCAGAAGGACCGAGATAGTGGAAAGCTCCGAGGACATAGAGATAGAGGACCTGATACCGGATGAGGATGTGGTCATCACCATGACCCACGGAGGATATGTGAAGCGCATACCTCTGGAGACATACAAGCAGCAGAGGAGGGGAGGAAAAGGGCTGATAGGCATGGATACCAAGGAGGAGGACTACGTGGTCTCGGTCCTGACAACCACGAACCACAGCTACCTTCTATTCTTCACCGACAGGGGAAGAGTTCACTGGCTCAAGGCATGGAGAATACCCCAGTCCGGGAGAAGGTCAAAGGGAAAGGCGGTTGTCAACCTCCTGCCGGCACTCGAGAAGGGAGAGAAGGTAGCCGCCGTGATTCCGGTAAAGAACTTCGAATCGGGATACATAGTCTTCGCCACCCGCAAGGGAATAATAAAGAAGACAGAGCTGAAGGCATACAGCAGACCGAGGAGAGGAGGTATATGGGCGATAAAGCTCAACGAAGGAGATAACATAGTGGATGTGGCCCTCTCGTCCGGCAACGACCAGATACTCCTGGCAACGAGGAAAGGAAAGGCCAACAGGTTCGACGAGAGCGAGGTCAGAGCCATGGGAAGGGTGGCCCACGGTGTCATAGGCATAAAGCTCAGGGATGGGGACGAGGTGGTCTCCATGTCCATAGTGCATGAGGATTCCATACTTCTCAGCATAACGGAGAGGGGCTATGGAAAACGCTCCTACGCAAAGACCTACAGGAAGACCCACAGGGGAAGCCACGGTGTGATAGCCATGAGAATAACCGAAAAGAACGGCGATCTTGTCCGGGTACTGGATTCAACCTATGTCAGGGAAATACTGGTTACGAGCAGGGAAGGGATGTTCATAAGGGTGCCCGTGGAGGAGATATCCATACACGGAAGGGCGACCATGGGCGTGAGAGTGATGCGGCTCAACCCGGGAGATGTCGTGGTGGACGTCGAGCCGCTCATGGAGTGAGGTAATGGACATAGATACCTATATAAAAATAGCAATACTGGTGTCTGTCGCCTTCGTACCGTCGATAATCTACATGCGATGGATAAGGAATGCGGAGAAGTACAAAAGGGAGTCGTGGCTGGTCCTCGGATCTATATTCCTCTGGGGCGCGGTGACGGCTATCGCCATATCATTCGTACTGGAACTCATAATGATGTGGGCATATCAGGAGCATTTAAAGAGAGCATATGAGGTTCTGCAACTCCATGAGAATATGGACACACTTGTCCTTGCCTGTGTTGTGGCCCCCTTTGTCGAAGAAGGAGCGAAGGCCCTCGGTGTTTTCGTGGCAAGAGGCCATATATTTGAGCCAGAGGACGGTTTTGTGTTCGGCGCGGCCGCTGGGCTGGGATTTGCGGCCACCGAAAATCTGCTTTACGAATCCGCAACGCTCTTCACGTACGGCCTTGTGGCATATGTCGTCATGGCGGTCATAAGGAGCGTTTCATCCGCATTTCTGCACGGGAGCGCAACGGCCGTGAGCGGCTACGGAGTCGCCAGAAAATGGCTGTACAAAAGGTCATTCCTCCCATTTTTCCTTCTCGCGGTCCTGATGCATGCCCTCTTCAATTTCCTTGCTTCCTTCTCCCTTATATTCGAAGGTACTGCCCTGCCACTGCTCGGACTCGTGCTCGCTGTGGTCTTCGGAACCGCATCCATAGTCCTGATAAGGAGGAAGATTACGGAACTGGATTCCATGAGAAGAATAATGAAAAGACGTAACCGATAGGTTTTTAGCCTCCGTTTCAATATATGGATTCGGATGTCACTTTACAGTGAGATTCTGAAAATAATGGAGGAAGAGCTTCCTGATATAGGCCCATACATACTGAAAAAACAGCTGAAAGACCTGGGTATAGAGGAGGAGGGGGTGAAACCAGAGGACATCCCCAGGATATCCAGAGCTCTGTCGGAAGCATCGCTTATGTTCGGAAAGGAGAGGGCGAAGAAAGTCGCAAAAAAGGTTGAGGGGGTTGTCAAGGTCAAAAAACTCATCGAGACCGAGAAAAATCCGGGAAAAAAGATGGACATGCTCATGGAGATGGCAAAGTCGAGGTACTTCGGTGGAGAATGGAACGAGTCCATGAAACTCTTCGAAGATGCACTGAAAATAGCAAAAAGATCAAAATTTCCGAAATTCATGGCTGAGATAAAGAGATATATGGGCAATATAAGGATAAGGCTCGGGGATTTTGACGGTGCGGAGAGAGATTTTAGAGAGGCGAAAAGGACGGCCGAAAGAATATTCGACAAAAAAGGCATCGCAGAGTCCCTGAACGGGCTCGGAAGCCTGGAATGGAGAAGAGGGAATTACAGAAAGGCGGCAGTACATCTCGAAGAGGTCAGAAGAATGGCGGAGAAATTGGGTGATTACCGGCTGGTGGGAAAGGCCTACATGGGGCTGGCAAACATCTCCGATGAGATGGGAGAGCAGGAAAAGGGCATATATTATTCGAACCTCGCCCTAGAATCCCTGGAAAAAGGCGGGGATAAAAAAGGTATAGTCACCATATACAACAATCTTGGAGTGACATATGCTAGACTTGGGGATGCGAAAGGAGACCCGGAGGCATATGCCAAATCTAAGGAATACTATGAGAAATGTATGGGTATGGCAAAATCTCTGGACTATACCGTGATGGAGGGATGGGCATCGTTCAATCTCGCGGAGACACTTGCAAAGATGGGGGAGTTTGAGGAGGCAATAAAGTGTGCTGAGCACTCGGAAGAAATATTTGAGAAGTTGGGGGATAAACTGGGATTATCTGGAGCGCTCATGTCCTTCGCTATACTTTATAGAGAGAAAGGAGATTACGAAAAGGCGAGAGAATACTTCGAAAGAACAATAAAACTGAGAAAAGAGCTGAAAACGCCATACAGGATTGCCGATGCGCTCTACGAATACGGTCTGATGCTGAGGAAAATTCGGGATGCGAATGCCAGAAAAACCCTCGAGGAAGCCGCAAAAATATTCGAGAAAATTGGAAATAAAGAAAGGGCTATGGAAGCCAGGGAAGCGGTTTGGAAGTGATTATTTTCTCTTTCTATGGATGATTGTTGCCAGGCCTATTGTGAACAGTATGGGAAGGAGAACTTCCTGGAATTCCGGTACGGGTGAGGGACTTATTTCCGCATATCTCGTACCCTGGGACTGAACCTCCGCCGGTGAAACCGAACCGGTCGTGTCTCTGTTGTCCTCCCAATCGCTCATCTCGAACCGTACGGATATCGTCGAGGGGTTCCCTAGAATATTCATGGATATCCCGCCTTCCATTCTGGTAGAATCCTTCCCAGTTTCGATGCTTGCAGAGGGGATTTCCACCCACACATATCCGTTCCAGTGGTAAAGAGCGCTGGATGTTATCTCTCCACCCTTTCCGAGGATTTCAATATAGTATCTCCCGCTGTCGGTGTCTATGAATATCCTGAGAACATCTTCGCCGGTCTCTGTGGGGGGAATCGCAGTTATGTTCGGATTCGGCATCCCTTCCGCGTACTTCTCGGGAACCAATACACCGGCCATCATACCGCCATCCACTTTCAGATAAAAATAGAGATTTTCCGGGTCTTCGGCTGCGCTGTACTCTCTTATCTCTATATGTTCCGGCAGACCTTCATCCGGATCGTCGCTGGCAGACTGCCAGTCTCCAAAAGCTCCGTCGATCTTTATCTCCGAAGGCATTCCCAGATACGCCCTGACAGGCTCTGCTTTCAGGCTAACTATGGCGGGGGACGCCGTCATGATCTGGGATATTTCGGCGTAGACAAGCGTTCCGTTGTCCCATGTTGCAGGAAGTGTTGCCCACAACTGATACTGCAATCGTCCTCCATCCGGGATGTTTCTTCCCACTGTAATCTGGTTTCCAGACACGACCCCTATCTCGTTTCCCGTCACATCTCTGAGAGAAATCCGCTGAAAGCCGGATGCTGTCAATAGGATGCTCTGTAAGGTAAGGTCTCCGCCGGTTGCGAAAATATCGATGTCCATCAGATGCACCGAGGCTCCTTGTTCTGTGTAGACATCCCGAGCCACGGATTTTGTCCCGACATAAACGGATGGCATATCTTCCGCTATATTCACACTGGAAACCTCATAATTTCCAAAAGCATCCGAGGTATAGAATGCAACTCTGTAATTTTCGCTTATGCTTTCGGGGAAGAAGCTCATTTCAAGCCTGTTCCCGCTATATGCCACGAATAGCACATATGGTGAATTCCAGCTCCAGACACTGCCATCTGCGGGTCCGGCGTACTCATATGCACTTTTCGCATCGATTCTACCGCCCTCTCCATATATCTTGCAGAGGTAATCCGCACCTATGCCGTTTATCCTGTAACCTGTGGACGGATTGTTATCCGCATCGACGAATGCATATATGCGGCTACCAGACGTATCGAACAGCCGAGTCCCTTCTCGCCCCTCCAGATATATGAAAAGACCTCCGTCCGAGAGCTTTGTTGCGTATCTAACCATGTCAAGTGGATTCACGGCCGTCCGAAACTCCTCTTTGATGGTAACATCCTTCCAGTCGGAGAAATCTCCGTCTATCTCCATGCCCTCTTTATGAGGCATCATGAATATGTAGAATGCCCCGAATATGAGCAGCAGAACAACCACAGCCACCGCGACAACAGATATCTTCGAACCTTCTCGTGCTTTTTTGGCCGGTTTTTTGGCCGGTTTCGTTCCGTTTGTAACGCCCGTACCGTTGACCATCCCACCTTTCAGACCGTTTGTGAGCCCCTTCTCCTTTTTGGAGACCCCATTGGTCAAACCGTTTGTCAGGCCCTTTTCTCTTTTGCTGGATGCAGTAAGTCCGTTTGTCAGGCCGCCTTTCAGTTCGACCAAGCTCTCGGCCTTCGGCGCGGATTTCTTGGCAACCGGTTTTTTCTCCTCCTTTTTTATTGGCTCGACCGCCCCCATTTTCTCGGTAATGAGTTCATATCTGAACTCGGAACCGCATTCGTTGCAAATGAACTTCGTCTGGGCCTCTTTGCCACAAACAGGGCATTTGTAGGTGGGCTCGAGGCCTTCAAGGCTTTTCAGAGTTATATCTGTCCCACAGAATGGGCATAGTATATGCGGTAGAAGCTCGCCACCACAGACTGGACATGCCACTGACTCGATAGGTTCCACTTCAACACCTCTATATTAACCACATATATTTCTTTTATTTAAGCCTTTCTCTTTACTGAACACCATATTTTTAAATCCCCGCCCGGGTCAGTCTTTGTGCTTTATATCAAATTCCATGAAATCTTCTGCAATTATCACATTTTGGAATATATTTTTTGCGCTCTCCAGAAGTTTTTTCGCCCCTTCCTCGTATCTGGGGCTTATATGCACAAGTATTAGCTTCGAGACCTTAGCTTTCTTCGCTATCTGTGCAGCCTCTTTTGCGGTCGAATGGCCGTATCTTCTGGCCTTCTCCTCCATATCATCGTCCAGCGTCGCCTCGTGTATCAACACATCGGCCTCCTTTGCACTCTCGACAAAAGACCGGCAGGGCCCCGTATCTCCGGAGTATGCTATCTTTATCCCCTTTCTCGGCGGCCCGAGAACCATATCCGGAACTATGGTTTTACCGTCTATCTCTATGCTCTCCCCTCTCTGAAGCCTTCCAAACAGAGGTCCTTCCGGAATTCCCAGTTCCAGGGCTTTTTTCTTGTTAAACCTTCCAGGCCTCATATCCTCCTCGAACACGTAGCCATATGCCGGCACGTTGTGACATGCCTGCACGGCCTTTACCGAGTATCCGCTCCCTCTCACGGATTCTCCGGGATTGAGATCGTGTGCGCATATCTCGAAACCCGCCTTGAAGTATCCAAGAGAAAGGAGGTCCTTCACGAGATTTATCGTTCCCGGAGGACCGTAGATGTGCAGCTCATCCTCTCTGTCGTTGAGGTTCATCGTCTGGAGCAGACCGGGGATTCCCAGGAAATGGTCCGCATGAAAGTGGGTTATGAATATCTTATTTATCTTCATAAATGATATGCTGGTGTGCGTCATCTGCCTCTGCGTGCCCTCTCCGCAGTCGAAAAGGATGACCTCGGAGTTGAACTGCAGGGCTATCGACATGACATTGCGGTATTTTGTGGGCCACGAGCCTCCTGTTCCCAGAAATACGAGCCTCATCCTATCTCCACTGTTTCCTCTCTCGCGGGACCGTAGGATACCATCCTTATTTTCACTCCGGTCTCCTTTTCTATGAAAGCCAGATATTCTTTCAGCGCCTTCGGAAGGGCCGAGGCTCCCTCTTTCTTCGCTCTCTCCCATTCGCCATTCTCCACTGTCCAGCCGTCGAAGTCCCTGTAAATAGGTTTTATCTCTGCGATATCCTTCATGGAAGCGGGGAAGTGTTCGACCCTTTTCCCGTCTATTTCATAGGCATAGGCCACCTTTACCTTATCAAGACCCTCGAGAACATCTATTTTTGTGATCACTATTCCATTGGCACCGGAAATGCGGAGCGCGTGTTTAACCACGACGAGGTCAAGCCAGCCGCATCTTCTCGCTCTTCCGGTGGTCGTGCCGAACTCATGCCCTTTCTCGCCCAGATGCTCTCCTATCTCATTGTCCTGCTCGGTCGGGAATGGACCCATACCCACTCTTGTGGTGTACGCCTTCACGACGCCGATTATTTCGTCTATGGCATTTGGAGGTATTCCGCTGCCGGCGGATGCCCCGCCTCCGATGGTATTTGAGGAGGTGGTATAGGGGTATGTGCCGAAGTCGACATCCAGCATAGCTCCCTGCGCCCCTTCCAGAAGTATCTCCCTATCCATGCAGCCATGAAGCATCTCCACCGTGTCCCGGACCATATCTTTCAGATATTTTCCGTACTGGCTGTACTCCTTGAATACTTCATCGACCGACAGTCTTTCTTCCATACCGTATGCCTCGAATATCCTGTTCTTGAGCGGGATTATGAACTCCAGCCTTTCTCTGAGGGGCTCTTCGTCCACGAGGTCGCCCATTCTTATGCCGAGCCTCGCAATCTTGTCCGAATAGCACGGTCCTATCCCTCTCCCTGTGGTTCCGACCTTCTTCTTTCCTCTGAGCCGCTCCTCGGCGCCATCAAGCATCTTATGATATGGCATTATGACATGTGCTCTATCGCTTATTACAAGATGCGGCTCTATCTCCCTGCTCCTTATAGCTTCTATCTCGGAGATGAGGACCTTCGGATCAACCACCACTCCGTTGCCGATAACCGCCGTTTTTCCCTTTCTCACCACTCCCGAGGGAAGCAGATGGAACTTGAAGATCTCATCGCCTATCTTTATCGTATGGCCGGCGTTGTTGCCGCCCTGATATCTGACGACGATGTCCGCTTTCTCGGCGTAGTAGTCAACGACCTTTCCCTTTCCTTCGTCACCCCATTGCGTTCCGAACACGAGCTTAATCGACATGAGACACGGATAGAATCGTTTGTGAATAAAGCTTGCGGTCAGGGGAAATAATTATATCCTGAAGCATTCTAACACTGTGTTCCAAATAAAGAAAAGAGATGGTCTTGCAAGAATCGGCATTCTCGAACTCCCGCATGGGAAGGTTGAGACGCCGGCGCTGATGCCCGTCATAAATCCGAATATGGACTTCGTTTCCGCAGAAGATATGGAGGAAATAGGCGCCCGGATGTTCATAACGAACTCATACATCATAATGAGCACAAAAGGGCTGAAAGAAAGGGCGATTGAGGAGGGAGTGCACAGCATAGTCGGAACGGAAAGGCCGATAATGACAGATTCCGGTGCATTTCAGGGTCACATGTATGGAAAGGTCATGGTCGAGAATCTGGATGTGGTGAGATTTCAGAGGGATATAGGCGTGGATATAGCGACCATTCTCGACATATTCTCGGAGCCGTACTTTACCAGAGAAGAGGCCGAAGATTCTGTAATGGAGACATACAGGAGGGGAAAGGAAGCGGTTGAGAACTTTCCGGAGCTGAATCTTGCGGGCCCTGTCCAGGGAGGAGTTCATGAGGAGCTCAGGGAGAGGAGTGCCAGGCTCATGTCATCCCTTTCGTTTGCGATACACCCGATAGGCGGCGTCGTCCCACTCATGGAATCGTACCGTTTTTCGGACCTTGTGATGGTCATAATCTCCTCCAAGAAAGGGCTCAATCCGTCGAGACCCGTGCATCTCTTCGGTGCAGGGCATCCCATGATATTCCCTCTTGCAGCGCTCCTGGGTTGCGATCTCTTCGATTCATCCTCCTATGCCAAATACGCCTATGATGGAAGAATGATGTTTCCGTGGGGTACGGAGAAGATAGAGAACATGGAGGAGTTTTCGTGCGGATGTCCGGTCTGCTCGCGATACACACCCGAGGAGATAAGGGCGATGCCGGACAGGGAGAGGCACAGACTGCTGGCGATGCACAATCTGTATGTATCATTCTCCGAGATCAGAAAGCTCAGAGAGGCCATAAGAAAGGGAACGCTGTGGGAAATGGTCGAGGCACGGGCGAGGGTCAGACCGGAACTGCTGGATGCTCTTCGGACCATTGGCAGATATTCGGATTATCTCGAGAGATTCGAACCGAGAACGAGGAGGAGCACCTTTCTTTATACGGGACACGAAAGCCTGAAAAGACCGGGAATACAGAGGGCAAGGAGGGATGCGGAGAGGATAGCGCTCGAAATACCGAGAAAGATACTGCCAGAAGCGGAGCATCCGTATTCCAGAACCTATGCGGAAGTCCTACGAAAAGAGAAGAAAAGGTTCGCCGTCAATTCCCCTCTCGGTCTGGTGCCAGTAGAACTCGATTCCACTTATCCCTTCGGACAGTCGATATTTCCGAAAATACTCGATAAGGAGACCGAGGAAGAGATGGAAAAGAGAGAGAGGAGCGCTCTGCCCCCCATACCAGATGAGGAATTCGAGAGAGACATCGAACAGGTCAGGACAATAGCGAGATTTCAGTTCGGCGATGGCGGTGCGAACCTCCTTCTGAGGGGAAAAGTGTCCGTGGTGAAGTCAAAGAAGACGGGCAAAATAAGGAACGTTATGGTTGACGGCGAGCACATACTCTCACTGAGAGCGGAGGACGGGATGTTCACACTGAAACTCAAGGGGGGAGAGAGGCTTCATAAAGCGAAAAATCTCCGTTACAGGGTCATCATTTCGGAGGGGGACGAATTCATAAGGGAGGGGAAGAACGTCTTTGCAAAGTTCGTTGCGGACATGGACGAAAGATTGAGGCCTGCGGATGAGTGCATAGTTGTGAACGAGAAGGACGAACTTTTGGCTGTCGGCCAGGTCATATTGAACAGGGAAGAAGCGCTCTCCTTTGATAAAGGTGTGGCTGTGAAGGTGAGAGAGGGAAATAAGGAATGAACGAAAAATGGGCCGGCGGGACGAGCAGAGTCACGTCTCTGCGATAAGGACTTCTCACAGGGAACTCCAACTCGGGACAGGAGTGAGCTAAGCGGACGAATGGACCGAGCGGGATTTGAACCCGCGGCCTCCTCCATGCCAAGGAGGCGATCTTCCGGTCTGATCTATCGGCCCATGCTGTTTAATCGGTTTGGAGGCGGACGTGCCAAGGAGGCACGAGGAAAATGCGCCGGCATTTTCCGAGCAAGCCTTCCCGAAAGGGAAGAGCGTGTCTTCCGGTCTGATCTATCGGCCCGTATGGTTTTATGGGATATCTGGGGAATAGAGGGATGTTTAAAAATTCTGCGGTCGCCTTTTCGGCTCAATTTCCGGTTATGTGAGTGCCATCCTCATCTTTTATTGCTTTCTCAAGGTTCTCGGGCGAGGTTATTATGACCCTTTTCCCGCCGTTCTCGAGAAAATCGATACTCGCTTCTATTTTCGGCCCCATGCTTCCGGGTGGGAACTGTCCCTCTTCGTAGTATTCTTTTATCTCATCCAGCGTGACATTTCCAAGTGCCCTCTCATTTTCTTTTCCGTAGTTTATGTAAACATGATCCACTCCAGTAAGGATTATGAAAAGGCGCTCTCCGATTGACTTTGCAAGAAGTGCCGATGCCCTGTCCTTGTCGATGACAGCGTCCACTCCCTTATAGCCTTCCGGAGTCTCTATCACTGGTATCCCGCCGCCACCGCTGGCAATGATTATCTCTCCGGGTGTTTTTCCGAATATGAGCCTTTTTATGGCCTCCTTTTCAACGATGTCTATGGGTTTGGGCGATGCGACGACTCTCCTCCATCCGCCCCTTGCCCTGTCTTCCACCATTGCCCATCCCCTTTCTTTCTGGAGCATTTTCGCCTCTTCTTCGCTGTAGAACGGCCCTATAGGTTTTGTCGGGCTCTTGAAAGCCGGGTCTTCCGCGTCCACAACAACCTGAATTATCAGAGATGTCACAGCCCTCGGTATGCCCCTTTTTCGTAGTTCATTGGTGAGAGCCTGCTGGAGCATGTATCCTATGAGGCCCTGGGATTCCGCAACACACACATCGAGAGGCATCGCCGGTACACCTTTTTTTGAGGCTATTTCATTCTGAAGCAGTATGTTGCCGACCTGCGGGCCGTTTCCGTGGGTGAATATCACATCATAACCCATCTCTATGATGCTGGCAAGATGCCTCGCGCTCTCCTTCACATTTCCCATCTGCTCTTCGTAGGTGCCCCTATCTTCTGGCTTTAGGAGAGCATTCCCGCCGAGCGCTATGACGGCCGTTTTCATGGAATCACCGTGAGGAAGGTGGAGTAAGAGAGGAATTGATATAAAATGGTTTGGAAGGAGGTTGCTCCGATGAAAGAATAATATAGATGGAGTATGGCGGTCCATGGAAGTTCGTACCATTCCGGGAAAAGGACCGTCGTCCAATGTCCATATAATCATGGATGAGAAGATTGCAATAATCGATGCCGGGATACATGAGATAGCGGACGAGACCCTTATGGAGATAAGGGCGGTAACCGAAAGGAAGCCGGATTTCCTGATACTCACCCACAGACATGTGGACCACATAGGTGCCGCTAAGGACATTGCGGACTGGGCGGGATGTACGATTCTGGCGGGAGAGAAGGATGCCGACGCCATCAGGGAAGCTGACGAATGGAGCACGGGGTCCAGAGACTTCGGCCTGTCGGTCTTCCCCATCGAATTGAAGGTCCTGAGGGAGGGGGACAGGATAAACCTGGGAAAGCATGTCCTGAGAGTGATCGAAACCCCGGGACACACCGTCGGCAACATATCTCTGTACGAAGAGAGCACGGGTGCTCTTTTTCCGGGTGACACGCTGTTCGCGGACGGCGGGGTCGGCAGATGGGACCTCCCCACAGGTGACTTTCAGTCTCTTAGAGAGTCGATTGAGCGATTGTCGAATATGGAGGTAAATTCATTATATCCCGGACATGGAAGATCTGTCGAAAATGGTGTGGACAGGCACATAAGAATGTCTTTGAATGCATTGCTATACTATTATTGAATTTCGTCTTTAAATGATGGAGAAAGGTTTTAAAACCCCATGGGATTCTCACTCTTCCCCGCAGGAAAAAGGAGGAAAAACCCGTTTAAACCAAGGAAAACAAAAGGAGACCGATTGATGAGAGGAACGACCATATTCAACCGCTACCTGAACACCCCATCGCTGTTCAGCAAGAACAGGGAGGTCCTGAGACCCTCATATCTGCCGGAAAATCTTCCCCACAGGGAGATAGAGATAGAACAGCTTGCCTCCGTGATGTCCACTGCACTGAGGGGAGGAAGACCGTCCAACGTGATAATATTCGGAAAGACAGGCACGGGAAAGACAGCGGTCATAAGGTACCTTGCGAGGGAGATAAAGAGAACAAAGGAACTGGTTGACACGGACGTCCTGAAGATGCCTGATATGGAGTACATATACATCAACTGCGAGATTGTGGACACTCCGTATGGGATTCTGCAGAACATAGGCAACAGGTTCATAGATGATTTTTCCGAGAGAATTCCATTCACGGGCTGGCCAACCGAGAAGGTCTACAACATGCTCAGGGAGAAGCTCGATGAAAAGGACAGAATCGTGACGATAGTTCTGGACGAGCTCGACCGCCTGGTTTACAAGAGCGGTGACGATGTTCTCTATCACCTGACGAAGATAAATGACGACATGGCGCGCTCCAAGCTCAGCATAATAGGAATATCCAACGATTTGAAGTTCATGGAATTCCTGGACCCGAGGGTGAAGAGCAGACTGAGCGAGGAGAAGATGGTCTTTCCGCCGTACAATGCCTCACAGCTCAAGGACATACTGAACGAGAGGATAGAGCTTGCCTTCAACGAGGGGGCTGTGGGAGACGGAGTGGTTGAGATATGCGCCGCACTTGCCGCACAGGAGCACGGAGACGCGCGCAGAGCCCTTGACCTGCTGAGAGTTGCTGGTGAGATTGCGGAGCGCTCCGGAGATTCCAAGGTAAGGGTTGAGCATGTCTACAAGGCAAAGAACAAGATCGAGCTGGACTGCATAGCCGAGACCATAAGGACGCTACCGCTCCAATCGAAGCTTATTCTGCTCGGAATAATAATGCACGAGGAACAGGGGAGAAGAAACCTCACCACGGGAGAGGTATACGAGGCGTACAGGGAACTCTGCGGAAGGATAGGGATAGGCGCCTTAACACAGAGAAGGATTGCGGACCTCATATCCGAACTCGATATGCTCGGCCTCATAAACGCAAGGGTGAAATCCTTTGGGAGAGGGGGAAGAACAAGGGAAATACAGTCGAGCGTGCCGGCTGTCGATACGAAGAAGATTCTGATGGAGGACGAGGAGCTCAAAACCCTTGAGGAATACAGTTTAAGGCAGATGTATCTGCATTGATCCTTTTCTTCGACCGTCAAAGGTGATGAATCTCAGCAGTTTTTTAATCTCATCTTCGCTGTCGAGAGCGCTCTTCAGCTCTTCAATGCCTTTAAACGGCCTTCCGGAGACAATTCTCGCCGCCCTTTTCTTCCCTATTCCCGGGAGTTCCTGTATCGCCCTCCGGGGCGCCGTATTTATGTTCAGAGGAATCTCCACGCCTCCGACGCTGCGCTCTCCGTGATGGGTTATGAGCACATCCACGAATCGCTCGATTTCTGCTGGATAAGGCAGCTGGACAGCGAGGGGATATGAGCCGATCTGTCTGCCGTATGTAACCCCACCTTTATTCATCTCAAGATAGACATCCTTCAGAATCGTGTCCTTAGGGACTATGCGCTCCACCATCCGCCTGTCCATCTCCATCCGGACCCTTTTCTTGAAGTGCATGAACTCATTATACAGGATGCGGGGGAACTCTGTCCTTATGGGAGCGACCTGCCGTATGTTTATCCTTCTCAGGAGCAGTCCCTTTTTCAGCACATCTTTAAGGAACTCGTAGTTGAGCCTGTATGTTCTCTTTGTCTCCCCCTTAAGTCCGCCGAGGAAGTTCAGGCCCGGAAGGAGCCGTGGCATTCCGTTAGCACCTCTCTGCGCTCCCACTCTGTTTATAATCTCGATGGCTTCCATCACTTCTTCCGGCATGGCATTGAGGTTGTTCTCCTCTATCACTACTGGATCCGCTGTTTCCATCCCGAATGCCAGCACATTTCCCGATGTTGTGTACCTGACCATGATTTCAGCGGCCTTTTCCGATTTCTCCGGATGCCGTGCTATCGTGGCCGGATTTGCATTGTCCAGGTGCAGGACCTTTATCTCAGGGCAGCACTCCCATATGCCGGTAAAAAGTTCCTCTATCGCATCCACATTCGGTTCCGGAGCCTCGTATTTTTCCATGCCCTCGGCCATGTAGGAGAATATGTCGGTCTGCGCTCCTATCCTGAAACTCCTGAGGCCAAGGGAGTACATGGTCTTCATCTCTGCGATGATGTTCTCAGGCGGTCTGAATAAGGGCTTGCCATACATGGGTTCTATGCAGAACGAGCATCCGCCTGTGAAATATCTCGGGCAACCTCGAAAGCTCTCTATCTCGGCTATGAGGTAATGTGGAAAATCAGGGTGATGCCTGACCAGTCCCGCACCTCTGACGGACCATTCCAGCCATTCCTCGTATGTTCGATTCCTCCGGGTGAATCTCCCCTTTTCGAGGAGGTCGAAAACGCTGGCCTCCGCATCAAGCTTCGCGACATAATCGTATCCCAGACCATCCGCTTCCTTCGAGAATCTGGCGACAGGCCCGCCGAGTATCGTGGTTCCCTTTGCATGGACTGCGATTTCCTTCAATTCATTCATCGAGGCCGGAAGCCCTCTCATGTATCTGCCGGGAACTATGGCACCGCCTATGACGGCCACATATTCGGCCTTTTCCAGATATTCCCTGCCCTCTCCTCTTCTGTACTGGTCTATGGTTATGTAGCGCACATCCTGTTCGAGGGCGGAGAGCGCTCCCCAGAGATATCTCGGATACTGAGATACGTACGGGGGCACTCCGAGGGATGCGGGCTCATCCACATAGCCGTCGATTATGAGAAACACGGTGAGGAAAAGGGGCGGTTAAATAAATGGTTGCCGTTTCGGTTGTCATTTCGGATGATAGGGCAGGAGGTGCAGAGCGATAGCAGAAACTCGAATGCTGCGATACATTGATATACTAGTAATACATTGTATTACATGTGATACCATGACCGTGACCCTGTCCGTAAGATTGCCGGAGAACCTCGCCGACGAATTGGAAGAGATAGCCAGCCTTCTGGACCGGCCCAAGACATATGTGGTCCGAAAGGCACTGAAGGAATATCTCGATGAATATGCAGATTACCTCGTAGCGCTCGAAAGACTGAGAGACAAGGACGACGAGGTGATAACGGCGGAGGAAATGAGGGAAAGGCTTGGGCTGTAAGATAGAGTACAAATCCTCCGTAATGAAGGACCTGAAGAGTCTGGATAAGAAGACAGCGAAGCGAATCCTCCGGCAGATAGAGAGCGAGCTCGGAGAGAACCCTGATAGAGGCGCTCCTCTCATAGGGAAGTTCAAAGGGCTTTACAGGTACAGAATAGGGGATTACCGGGTGATATATGCGAAAACGGAAGAATGTGTGCTTATTCTCAGGATAGCGCACAGAGGGAAGGTGTACCGGTGAAAGAGCACCTATACCATCATGAAAAATAGAGCGAAAAAGTTAAAAAGAGATATTATATGATGTGGTGAGCGTGAGGAGCGCTCGGAAAAAATGAGACTATCAGAAACCTCCGAAGAAAGGAAAAGGAGGAAAAAAGAATGAACAGGCAAATTATATATGTACAAAGTCATGCAGATATGACCAACTTGGCAAAAATCGTGGAGGAAGAGGCAAACATAAAAATATGTCTCTCTTATGACGAGTAGATGATGGGTGAACAATATGGATTTAAGAAACTACCTTAAACGCCTTGAAAAAAATCATGACCAAAAAATTCAAACAGGTTTTGAAAAGAATGACAGAAATATATTCGTAGAAGAAATCCTAGGGCAATTGGGATATTCCCTTGAAAACATCTATGATGATGTACCTCAAAAAGTAAAAGGAAAGAAAGGCAAAACTCCAGATATTAGGATATATGGAAAGATGGAGAAGAAACAAAAAAACATGATGTCGCGCTTTATAATCGAAACAAAAAATTATGCCTCACTGGAGGGCGATATCGATAAAGTAGATTTTCTTCAACTTAAACGCTATGTGCTTATCAATTCTGGAAAAATCAAATATATAGCATCAACGGATTATATTTCGTTCTTTTTGTTTAATGCAGAGGTTCTATTAAATGAAAGAAAACTCAATACGAACGATTCGGACAAAATTACTAAATCTGAAATTGCAGAATTCAAAAGGGTTCTTATTCAGAAATTCGATTTTACAAATTTTTCAAAGCAAGACGAGCAAAAATTTGAAATGTTATCTCATAAGAATTTATTTAATTATTATACCCCGCAGCTTGCTGCGGCTGGGACAGGAGATTGGATAGGCAAATAGCAATATACTCTGTGCGTGTTCTATAGCCTATGGAAATGGAACATGCACCTCACTGCACATATCGAATAAGATATCAC
>JAJRTH010000049.1 GCA_024278375.1 archaeon
TAACGTGGAATATACGAAATTCGTATATTCTCCAGTTTGGGAGTTAAAGCGAAATCTTATTATTCCTCCGGACATTGCAGGTGCATGACATTTGATATTAAAAATCTTTCTCCCGAGGAGCGCTATAAATTGGTTGGTAAACTTATAGAGGAGATAAAACTCAGAAAATACTCATACAGAACAGGAAAGGCATACATTTCGGTCGTTAATCGATATCTGAAATCAGGGCTTTCTGTCAGGGACTTTCTGCTTGAAAACTACTCGAATAAGAGCAGGTCCACAATGAGACAGGCGTATTTCGCCCTCAATTTCTTCTACAGGCATGTGCTCCATCAGCCTTTCGATGAGGACATACCCCTCGCAAAAAAGAAGGAAAAGCTGCCTGTTGTACTGAGCAGGGATGAGGTCCACAGGATGATAGAGCTCACAGAAAACGAAAAGCACAGGCTGATCATCATGTTCCTCTATTACGCAGGTATGCGGTTGAATGAGGTGAGAAATATAAGGTGGGAAGACATCGACTTTGACAGAGATGTTATTCATATAAAAATGGCAAAGGGTGAGAAGGAGAGGGTTGTATTTCTCCACGAGAAGCTAAGAGAATCGCTCCTTCCTCTTAGAAAATCACGAGGTTTTATCCTCATCTCGCAGAGAGGCAGGAGATACTCTCCGAAAACCATACAGATAATAGTCTCAAACGCTGCAAAGAGGGCGAGAATAGGAAAGAGAGTTACTCCACACACCCTCAGACACTCTTTCGCTACACACCTACTTGAGGCAGGAGCTGATATAAGATACATACAGATGCTCCTTGGCCATAAAAATCTGAAAACCACTCAAATATACACTCATGTAGCAAGCACCAAAATAAACGAGCTCAGCAAACTGCTTTGATAAACACGCCAACCTTTAATACCCACTTCCCTTTCCATCTCCGTACATGTCCATCTCATCAGATATGTGGAAACGCGCCTTAAAGATTGCGGAGCGCATACGAAAAGAGGATGATTTCCTGATAGTCACACACATAGATGCAGACGGGATAACGGCAGGAAGCATAGCTGCCGAGACCCTGCGGAATCTGGATAAGGACTTCGAGATAAGGTTCCTGAAACAACTGGACCCATTGACGGTTAAGAGCCTGAGAGAGGACGGCAGGTTGCTCTGGTTCACTGACCTCGGCTCCGGCTCGGCTAACATCATAGGCGATGCCATAATCACCGACCATCACGAGCCCGTGCTGGAGGTCCCAAGGGAAAAGAGGGGGGACATCCTGGCATATGTTGATGCAGTGGAAACCGCCACGGAATACCATCTCAACCCACATCTCTTCAGCCACAACGGTTCGACGGACATAAGCGGTGCGGGAACCGCATTCATGGCCGCCCGTTCGATTTCAAAGACCAACGATTACCTCTCCGCCCTTGCAATAGTCGGCGCCGTGGGTGATATGCAGGCGCAGAAAACGGGCAGACTCACGGGCCTGAACAGACAAATCCTCGAAATAGGAAAAAAGGCCGGAGTTCTGGAGTGGAAGATGGACATTTCCCTTTATGGAAGGGAGACGAGGGAAATCCATCGCATGCTACAATACTCCAACGACCCTCCGTTTCCAGGCCTGACAGGGGATGACAAGGCCAGCATCGCTTTCCTCCTGGACCTTGGAATAGACCTGAAATATGAGAGCGGAGAGTGGCGCAGGTGGATAGACCTTGCCGACTGGGAGAGGAAGGCCATAATCAACGCGCTGATAAATCTGGTTCTCGACTACGGTTTCCCGGCAAGAGAGGCGGAGCGCATAATCTCCGAGGTCTACATACTCAGGAACGAGGATGAGGGCACGGAACTGCATGATGCCAAGGAGTTTTCCACCCTGCTCAACTCGTGCGGTAGATACGGCAAGGCGGAGATAGGCTACAGAGTCTGCCTCGGAGACAGAGAAGAATATCTGGAAAAAGCCAGGGCTCTGCTCCAGGGGCACAGACAGGTCCTCGTAGAGATGCTGAACCACATCAAGGACGGCGGAATACGGGAATACGGCTCCATACAGTACTTCCACGGTGGAAACTCCATTCCCGAGGAAATAACAGGGACTCTGGCAGGAATGGCGCTGAGCTCCGGTATCGCAGACCCTGACAGGCCCATATTCGCATTCACGGAAAAGGATACGGGAGAGATCAAGGTCTCTGGAAGAGGTACGCAGGCGATGGTCGAAAGAGGGCTCAGCCTGTCCGAAATAATGAAGAAGGCTGCGGAGAAGATCGGAGGTGCGGGAGGAGGACACGATATAGCTGCCGGAGCAACGATTCCCAAGGGTTCCGAAGAGGAGTTCCTGAAGATGGCGGACAGAATGGTGAAGAAGCAGATGAAAATCTAGATAAGTCCAAATCCTTTTTATACTCCCTGAATATGCCCGCTTAAGACCTAAAAAGGTGATGAGTAGGACCTCTGGTTCGACTTGCACCTAGTGAAACCGAAAAAGTGAAGGTGATATAATGGAGCAGGAAAAGTTCATGAAGATATCGATACCCACATCCCTATACAAAAAGATTGAAGGAAGGATAAAGGACACGGGATTCAAATCCGTGAGCAGCTATGTGACCTATGTTCTCAGAGAAGTGCTCTCCGAGGATGAGGAAGAGGATGTGTTCACCGAGGAAGATGAGGAAAAGGTCAAAGAGAGGCTGAGATCTCTTGGATATCTGGATTGAGTGATTTTATGATAAGCCCGCACGGTGGAAAGCTGGTACAGAGGGTGGATTTCAGCGACAGAAAGAGAGAAGAAGCCGGTGAACTCAGGAAAAAGGAGATATCCCTTGACAGATACAGGGACCTTGCCAACATAGCACACGGTCTTTTCTCACCGCTGGAAGGATATCTCACGGAAATGGATTTCGAGGCGGTTTTAAAGGAAGGAAGGCTTGATAACGATGTTCCGTGGACAGTCCCCATAGTCATGGATGCGAATAAAGAGGAGATTGAAGGATTGAGGGACGGAGATGAGATAGCACTCACATATCAGGGAAAACCCGTCGGGATTCTGGAAATAAACGACATATACAACTATGATAGGGTCGATTATGCGAAGTCGGTGTTCAGGACCGATTCGATGGAGCATCCGGGTGTTCAGAACGTGTTCTCCATGGAAGATTACCTGATAGGCGGGAAGATAACCCTTCTGGAGGACCCCCCGACCATGTTCCCGAACTACAGGCTGTGGCCAGAGGAAACCAGGGTTCTTTTTAGGGAGAATGGATGGAAGAAGGTTGTGGGTTTCCAGACCAGGAATACCCCCCACATAGGACACGAATACGTGCAGAAGGCAGCGCTCACCCTTGTTGACGGTCTTTTGATAAATCCCCTCATAGGAAAGAAGAAGAAGGGAGATTTCAGGGACGATGTGATAATAAAATCCTACGAAGCGCTCTTCGAGAACTACTATCCGAAGAACACGGCGACCATGTCCATAATAGAGACCGAGATGAGATATGCTGGCCCCAGAGAGGCGATATTCCACGCCATAATGAGAAAGAATCTGGGATGCACGCATTTCATAGTCGGAAGAGACCATGCCGGAGTGGGTAGTTTCTACGGTCCGTTCGATGCACACAAGATATTCCTGGAATACCCTGATTTGGTGATAGAGCCCATATTCTTCCGCTCCTTTTATTACTGCAAGAAGTGCAGGTCAGTGGTAAACGATAAGATATGCCCGCATCAGGACTCCGAGTATCAGATAAACTTCTCCGGTACTGCCATAAGGAAGATGCTCCTGGAGGGTAAGAGGCCGTCGGAAGACATGATGAGACCGGAAGTCGCGGATACGATCATCAGTTTCGAGAATCCGCTGGTGGATTGATGATTCTTCACCACTGGGATACGGACGGGATATGCTCCGCCTCGCTTCTCATGGACAGATACGGAAAGCAGGAGAATTTCACACCGAAGATAGGAAATTATTTTCTTGATGACGAGGACTTGAGCGCTCTTAAAAAGTACGAGAAGATAACGGTGGCGGACATGAACCTCGCAAATGCCCATGAACTCTGCGATTTTGCAGAAGTTACCATATATGACCACCACATAGCGAAGAGGGTGGAATGCGCCGAGCACATCAACCCGTACCTCCA
>JAJRTH010000050.1 GCA_024278375.1 archaeon
GAAGCTGTGTTTTCGTCAGAAGAGTATTCGGGGAAAGTGTAAGAGCCCATAGCTCTGCGATAAACGAAGTGATGAGGAAGTTTATGATATACAACATGTCGTTCCACAGCTCAGAGCTGAGTTACGGCCTCTGACTGTACACAACTTAATTTGAGTTATGAACTCCTCTGCTATGCATAACTAAGAACGAGTTATGCAACAGAGCAGAAATCACAGGAACTTTTTCAGAACCTCATGTATATTCTCTATCACATCTGTCGCCATCATTCCGTAGCTCTTTTCCTGGAATGCGAGTTCTCCCGCATGGCCCACCATGAATGCCCCGAGCCTTGCGGCGTCATACGGCTTCATTCTCCTACCTATGAGCGATGTGACCGTGCCTGCAAGAACATCTCCCGTTCCACCCACTGCCATCCTGGGAACTCCTGTACGGTTCAGCGTAACTTTCTTTCCGTCAGATATCACATCCACAGGCCCTTTCAGAAGTATCACTACGCCGTGTTTCTCCGCCATTTCCCTGACGACTTCCCTCCTTTCTTCGATGTCCTCGGGAGCTCGTATGCCGAAGAGTGCCTCGAACTCTACCCTGTGCGGAGTTACAACGGTATTTTCAGGTAGATTCTCGGGTTTTACGAGGTGCAGGGCATCCGCATCCAGGACCAGCGGCACGGTAGCGCTCCCCACTATGTACTCCAGAGCGATTTTCGTTCTCTCGTCTCTCCCTATTCCAGGACCAACGAGTATCGCCTGCATCTTTTCCTGCAGTTCGAGAAATCTCTCCAAAGCCTCATCACCTATGACATCATCTCCATCTGAGAATACTATGAAATTATCGCACGCTCCTGCCACTACTGGATAGACTCTTTCGGGGACCGTGAGATAAACCAGGTCGGAGCCGGCTCTGTATGCGGCCTTTCCCGCCATTATCGGAGCTCCGTGATATGGCCCTCCCCCAATTATCATTATCCTGCCGGAATCTCCTTTGTGGGTGTCCTTTCTCAATCTCGGATACCTGACAAATGCTCCCGGCCCGACATATTTCCTGGCATCTTCGGGAATTCCGATATCGACGACCTTGACATTGCCTTCCATCCCTTCCTTGGGGGAATCGAAGGTTATTGTCAAATCCGGTTTAACGCAAGGTTCATAGCCTATCCCGCTGGGGACATCTATGGATATTATCGGCTTCCCAGAGTTATTTATGAGTTCTATGGCCGTTCTATAGGGCTCCTTCGGATTTCCAGAAACACCTATGCCGAGCAGGGCATCTATGATGATATGAGACTTTCTGACGAGTTCTTCGAGTCCCACGTTTTCATATATGTGAATTCCCATCTCCCTTGCCCTTTTCAGGTTAAGCTTCGAGAGCTCGCTCCTGACCTTTCCTTTGAGCAGAAATATAACCGGGTCCGCACCCATCTCTCTGAGATAGCGAGCGCATACGAGCCCGTCGCCGGCATTGTTTCCCGTACCGCAGACCACCAGAATCCTCTTTCCTTTGACATCATATTCTGATGCTATAATCTCTGCCGCCCCCTTCCCGGCATTTTCCATCAGACTCTCCTCTGGAACTCCGAACCAGACGGCGTTGCGGTCATATTCGCGCATGTCGAGGAAGCTTATCGGTCGCATGAATCGGGAGAACATAGGAGGGAGATAAAGGTTGGGACTCATTCCCTCGCGAACTTCCAGAAAGCTGCGGAGAGCATGAAGAGTGTCAACGGAGCGAGCACGGCCATGGGATTTCCCCCTTCACCGAGCATGGCGGAGAACACGATGATAAGTAGAAATACACCAAATATGCCGGAGAGAATCGCAGGTGCCCTGAAGAATCTCCTTTTGTACCTGGACATCTTTGAAAAATCTATTCTGACACCCGAATCTTCTTCGAAAACCCTTTCAAAGAGATCTTTCCGGTATATCAGGGACTTTATCCTTCCTCTCCATTTGGAACCGGATAAAAGCGTGGAAAAGAGCAGGAAAGCCAGAGACATCAGGAATCCAATGGCAAGTGAAAGCTCGAGGATATCCAGAAAATCTTTATGTGCGGGTGCGTACTGAAGGGTTGCGTAGGTTATTATCGAGAACACTGCAAAAGAGAGAACAGAGAAAACATTCCTCTTTTTTAGTGAGCGTTCCATGCCCTCCATCACCCAATCATTGTATTTTCCTATGAACTTCCTCTCTTTTTCGGCATCAATCATCCCTTTCCTCCTCATCCATCTGTAGATATATTCGAATTCCTCCTTTGAGCGGAGATATACATCGTAAGTCTGTCCATTCTTCAGATATATGGTCATGACATAGTACTCGGAAAATGAATAGGATGCGGCATTGATTTTTATTTCAAAATGTAGTTCATCTATGTTTGTGGAGGGGATTTCTATGGTTTTACGGAATCTATGGATTATCAGTGAATTCTCTCTTATTTCAATGGGAGATTTGCTCTCTTTTATATCCGGGACCCACATATCAGGAAGAGGCATAGATATGGAGATGCTTAGAAGTATAAAAACTAACCTTTCACATTGAAATGTGCCGTTTTTCGTCAAAAATGAAGAACCCAACCGGAGCAAGATGCGGAGTATAGGAATTAAATTAAAGATGGATTTTTCACATGAAATCAGAGAAAATGTCGTTATAGCCGTAGATAGCACGGGAATAAAGGTAACGAATAGAGGCGAATGGACGAACACCGACAGGTGTGAGCAAGGCTTTTCTGTGGAAAGCCGATGTACAAGAGAAGTGGAAAATATATGGAGGTTGGTCGAGCAAAGTAAAGTCTTTGCGAGTGCGACTTCCACAGGAAGTCGATGAAAGGCTCACATTGCAGTAGATATAGGAACAAAGGAGATTCTCGGCATAGAGACAACGGATAAAAGACTCCCATATTCCGGCAGATTCAAAAGTATGATAGGGCAATCCGAAAAGAAGGCAAGTATCGAGAAAGTACTGATTGATGGCGTATATGACACAAGAGAGAACTTCGACATACTGTATGAAAAGGGATAGAATCCGGAATAAAGATAAGAAAGAATGCTAGTGCTCTGTCAAGAGGTTCTCAATATAGGAAAAAGTCTGTTAAAGAGCTTAAAGAGATCGGTTATGAGGAATGTAAAGAAAGATATGATTACGGAAAAAGATGGGCTGTTGAAGGGGTATTCTCTTCTGTCAAAAGAATCTTTGGAGAAACTTGAGAGCTAACAGCCAGATGTCTGCAATAAACGAAGTTATGGTAAGTTTATGATCTACAACCTGCTTTTAAACATGGAATGAGAGAATTCCGTCACTCAATTAGAGTTATGCAACATGACAGTTTAAGCAAAACCTTTATTTAGTAAGATTTACTACCCGCAGTTAGGAATTATTCTGGACATTCCTAAGGAGTGTGTTTAATATGAAGTCCATAATAGAAGAGGCACTCTCAAAGACGGAGAGAACGAGGGCAGCGGTTGAAGAGCCGGCGGTAGATGCACCTCTCAGTTATTCCAAGTAAGATGAGGAACTGAGGAAGATACTCGAGGGGCTGAAGACAAGGATTGTCATAATAGGACTGGGCGGTGGCGGCTCGAACACCATAAACAGGATATTCACGGAGGGGATTACCGGTGCGGAGCTTGTTGCGGCAAATACCGATGCACAGCACCTTCTGATAACAAAGGCCCACAGAAAGGTCCTTCTTGGTGCCAGAACGACAAGAGGCCTCGGGGCAGGCGCTCTTCCTCAGATAGGCGAAGAAGCCGCAAAGGAGGCGGAGGAGAAGCTGAAAAATATAATCACTGGTGCAGATATAGTTTTCATAACCTGTGGCCTCGGAGGCGGCACCGGTACAGGTTCTGCGCCGTTTGTAGCCAATCTCGCAAAGGAAGCGGGCGCCCTCACCATTGTCATAAGCACCTATCCGTTCAAGGCGGAGGGTATGAGCAGGATGCAGAACGCTGAATGGGGCCTCAAGAGGCTCAGGTCCGTCGCCGATACCGTCATAGTGATACCCAACGACAAACTGCTGGAACTCGTACCGAGACTGTCCCTCAATGAGGCGTTCAAGGTTGCCGATGAGATACTCATGCGCTCCATCAAGGGAATAACAGAGATAATCACAAAACCCGGACTTGTCAATCTCGACTTCAACGATTTGAAGACAATAATGAAAGGAAGCGGTGTTGCCATGATAGGACTCGGAGAATCCGACTCCGACAACAGGGCGGAGGATGCCATAAACGAGGCGATAAATTCCCCGCTGCTGGATGTTGATGTGAGCACAGGAACGGGAGCACTGATAAATGTAACCGGCGGCCCGGACATGACCGTTTCCGAGGCAGAGAAGGTTGCGGAAATAGTACAGAGCAGGATAAGCAAGGATGCAAGAATAATATGGGGTGCTTCCATAGACCCGACGCTTGAGCATAAGATAAGGGTGATGGTCGTTATCACAGGAGTGAAATCGAAGCAGATATTCGGACCAGGGCAGGAAAAAGAGGCGAAGCTCGGTGTGGATGTAGTGGCATAAACGGGGAATTCGGATGGACATCGTTCAGAAATCCTGGGAACTTCAGACGAAAATCGAGAACTGGTACCGCTCCTTCGGAAGAGGAAAGTATAGCAGAATCCTTAAGATGGCCAGGAAACCAAGCCATGACGAGTATGTGAAGATTTTGGAGATAAGCGGCGCGGGACTCCTTCTCATCGGTTTTCTCGGTTTTTTCATCTATCTACTGTGGAAGTACGTGCCGACGCTGTTCTGAGGTAATATCATGGGCCTTCTTGATGATCTGGAAGAAAAACAGGAAGAAACAAGGAAGGAAGTAAAGGAGATAAGGAGAGAGGACTACGGAGTCAGATTGTTCTCCAGAGGTGGCACTGAGAGAAGAATAAAGCCGCTGGGAGAACTGACCTTCGAAATAAACGTGAAAAATGTCGGTCTCAAGGAGGACACTATTGAGGTATTTTTCAGAGCCAGGGTGGAATCCATAGAGGGAGATGTGCTTTCGGAATGGACCGTTGAACCCGTGGAGAACGAAGAGATAGTCTTTTCTCAGGAAAACGATATGTACAAGGCTGAGATTCCCTTGAATCCGGGAGACAGCGAATTCTTTTCCATATCCATCAGGGCCAAGGGGGATTTGAAATACGGTGAAAGATGCACCGTTCTCATAACCGCAACATCGAAAAAGAACCCTCTGAAAAGCGATGCTCTCACGCTTACAGTTGCGGCTGTCCAGGCAATTCTCGCGATAAAGACCCAGATAGGCTACGAGAAAAACGTGGCCGATGAAGTGGAAAACAGGGCTAGAAGATCGAATATAGGAATACTCTCCATACTCTCTCCGGTAACTCTGAGAGGGTATATCTTTGTTGAGGTTATGAATCCCGAGAGATTGAGGGAAGTGGTCAGAGGGATAAGAAGAGCTCGTGGCATGGTTGAAGGAGAGCTTGCTCTGGAGGATATAGAGCACTATCTCGCACCGAAGATATCCGTATCAGGCATGGTTGAAGGAGATATCGTGGAGCTCATAGGAGGGCCTTTCAAGGGAGAAAAGGCCAGGATAAAACAGATAGACGAGGCGAAGGAGACCGTTACCGTGGAGCTCTTCGAGGCCACGGTTCCGATACCTGTAACCGTCAAAGGAGAAGATGTTAGGGTAATACAGAAGGAAAAGGAGGAATGACATGGCAGAAGTTATTGAAGCACTGGTTGATGGTGGAAAGGCTACGGCTGGCCCACCGCTCGGACCCGCTCTCGGACCGCTCGGAGTCAACATAATGGAAGTGATAAAGGCCATAAACGAGAAGACGAAGGCATTTCAGGGAATGAAGGTGCCGGTGAAGGTAACCGTTGATCCCGAGACCAAGAGTTTCGAGATATCCGTCGGTACACCCCCGACCAGTGCGCTCATAAAGAAAGAGCTCGGAATAGAGAAAGGTTCCGGTGATGCCAGGAATCAGAAGGTCGGCAATCTCACCATGGAACAGGTGAAAAAGATTGCGACCATGAAGGAAACCTCTCTCCTGGGAAAGGGTGTTAAGGAGAGAGCGAGGGAGATAATAGGCACGTGCCAGTCCATGGGGGTAACCGTGGAGGGAAAGACTCCGAAAGAGATACTGAAAGAGATCGACGAAGGGAAGTACGACGAGGTACTGAGGTGATCACATGGGAAAATTTCCTGAAGCCGATGCGAGACTGCTGGACAAAAAGGTGTGCATGAAGTGCTATGCAACCAATGCACCCAAGGCAAAGAGATGCAGGAAGTGCGGAAGCAAGGAACTCAGAGCAAAAGCCAGAATGCACAGGGGTCAGTAATCACTTCCCCATAACTCCTTTCTTCTTGCTTCGAGCATATTGTTTTTCATTCCCAGAAATTCTGCGGCTGTTTTCACATTTCCGTGTGAGTATACCTTTTCCAATCTTTCCCTGTATTTCAGATCTCTGAGAAGGTGGTGGTCGAGTATTATCTCGGCATCGGTGTTCTTTATTATCCTCAAAAGGTTCTTTTCGGCCTTTTCAAGGTCGCTGTAGCTCATTTTCCAGCCGAGAAATATGGTTGCCGGACCATCGATCATCACGATGTCCGGATTTTCACCGATTATGTAATCCGCAGCCTTTTCATATATCGGCCCCGAGACATCCGACGCATGCAGAATTCTCTCCCCGCCATCGACCGTTACCATGATGACATATCCGAGTCTTGTCCTCTCGCTTCCATGGGGAAAAGGCGGTGAGAACCTTATTGTAGTCTTTCCGTGCCGAAACTCCTCACCGTCCGCATATATAAGATTACATTTTTCCTTGACCGCCTCTTCGAAGCATCTCCCTCTCTCTTTCTGACTGCGGTTTATATCGTGCAGTCTGTCCTTGACATAGACAATTTTCCTATCATAAAAGCCCGCATTCGGGTCGTGGTGGTCATAGTGGTAATGGGAAATGGTCAGGATATCTGATTTCTCGGCAAGGTCCGAGATTCTGTGGAGCGCATCGTCGAGCGCTTCGAGTTCTTCCCTTGCAGGTGGAAGTCCGTATCTCTTCGGCCCTAACGCAGCTCCCGGGTCTATCAGTATCCCGACATCCTCTGTTTCAACATAGGTCGCCATAGAACGCACGCCCATGGAATCGAATGCCACAGGCATGATTTTCATGGCCCCACCTCACATATTTCGCTGGCCTCATTGGTTATGCAGTGGGGGTAGAAGACAGGCATCGAGGTAGGAATAAAAGGCATATTTAATAGGGATGTCCTCAACAACAAATCTCTTGACAGAAAATATTTTATGTCAATTTCTTATGTCTATCTATGGATACCCAGGTCGCTATATCGTATCTCTCAAATTCGATATTAGTTCTTACGGCTCTTTTAGCTTTTTTGACTCTAGTTTTCACCTTTTTACTTAAAGGTAAAAAATTGAATGACTGGCAGTTTGCAGCTTACACCTTAGGATTAATACTCATACTTTGCGGCATATTTAGGGGTCTTGAAATCATTTACAGTCTGAAAAACCCTTTGAGCGAATCTAACATCAGTTCTATATCTGAATATCACGAACTCGTCGGAGGGCTTATTCTGATTTCTGTTCTTTTGTTCTTTTATAGCTTTTGGATTGAAAAACATAAAGACGGAAAATGATTACTCCACATATATCGCCGGCCTCATGGGCTCCGCAACCTTGGCCTTTCCAGCAGGGTCGTATTCTGGATTGTCAGCGCTCTCCACCATGACCTTACAGCCGTATTCCTCCTCAAGGAAGGGGATGGCATCATGCAGAATCCTCATTTCATCCAGACTCACAGGTTTTCCCCCAGCCCTTATGCGCTTCACCATGTTCTGCACGAATTTCGGTACCGTCTTTCTGGCATCAGCAGGAGCCATTTCCATGACCTTCTTTATCATGGCACCCATGTTCTTCATATCCGAGCCTGCAAACTCATCCATCGCCCTGTACTTCCACTCGGGTGAGGTGTACAGCACTATCTTCTCAGGTTTCCTGCCCACTATCCTGATAACATGCTCTATATCCTCCATGACTGACCTGAGATATTCCTCCTCTCCTTCGTCATCAGGAGCCGATTTATCCTCCGAATATTCCGGGAAGTCCGCCACAGAAACGAAATCCTGATTGCCCATCATCTCCCATAGCTCCTCTGCCATGTGCGGTGTGAAAGGAGCCATGAGCCTGACCCATGTGTTCAGGGCGTAATCCAGAGCAGACCTGGACTTTCCTCCCCTGCGCAGATACCAGCGGATATCCGAGGGAATCTCGTAATAAACCTCATTGCTCGCATTCCTGAGCTCGAATGACTCCATGGCCTCCCTTATCCTGCCAACTCTGGAATTTATTCTGGAAATGAGCCAGCGCTCCATATGTCCCTCTTCCCCATCCTTTTCCATGTGCATTATCTCGTTTATCATGTTCCACAGGCTCTCCAGCCTTGAGCGGTAGAGCATCACTGTTTCATCCTTCCACTCAACATCCACGAATGGGCTCCCCACATGGCAGTAATAAAGCCTCAGGCCATCCACAGAGTATTTCTCAGCGGCATCGGGTATCGGCACAGCTCCACCCTTGGACTTGGATATCTTGCCTCCTGACATCATGATGTACCAGTTCACGAATATTCCCTCTGGCCAGTGCTCTCTGTTCAGTATGGCCACATGATTCGTCAGGAATACAGGGAAGTGGACGGTCATGTGCTCCTTTCCACCCAGGTTTATGTCAAGAGGATACCAGTAAAGGAAGTCCTCCCTTATATCTTCCAGAACTCCGGCGCTTATTCCGGATTTTTCCGATATCTGAGATGCATCTCCTTTTCCCAGGAAGACATAGTCGAAGAACTCCGGAATCATCTGCTCTGGCTTAACATGTCCTGCGTTCACATGCTTTGATACCACATAGTATGCCGGATACAGGGTTGAGTCGGAAATGGCCTCGATTATCCACTTTTTATCCCATGGCAGCCGGGTTACCAGCCAGTTTCCAAGGCGAGCGCATGCACGGTCCTGATACCAGTCTATGACACCATGGATGTTGTCGTAATAGCTCCTGGGAAGTATGTTCATGCCCTTTGCATGCTCCTTGGACCTTTCCTTCCAGTCCTTATCTGAGTATCTTATGAACCACTGCCCTTCCACCTTTCCTATCACAACCGGAGCTCCGCACCTGCAGATAACCTCCTCGGAGAGGTCATACATTATGTCAGCCTCTCCCATCTGGATCATCCTTTCCTTTATCCTTTCCTTGGCTTCACTCACAGGCATCCCTGCAAACTCACCGCAGTTCTCGTTCATAACCCCTGTGTGGAATCCGGCGCTGTATATCTCCTTCTTTGCATCCTCCAGCCTCGGATCGGTGGAATCCTTTATGCCCATGCGCTCACACATCTCAACAGCAGGAGCCGGGCCATATCCCTTTGTCTTTATTATTGGAATAACATCTATCTTTCTGACCATCTCGGGGTCCAGCCCGTATTTCCTGCACAGCTCAGGGTTCTGCTGAAGTTCATATAGGCCCATCCAGTCATGCGGTGCATCGGAAGGTACCGATGTCACAAGGCCGGTGCCTATGTTCGGGTCAGAGAACTTCGATGGAAGTATGGGTATCGGGCGGTGTATCATGGGAGCCATCGCCATCTTCCCTATGAGCTCCGAGCCCCTAATCTTCCCGACAACCTCAACCTTTCTGCCCTGATATCTGAGTTTCATCGCTGCGGGCTCGCTTATTATCCACTTTTCGCCGTCCACTTCCGCTATCACGTATTCAACATCGGGATTGACCCAGAAATTCGTCTGACCGAATACCGTTTCAGGCCTGAGGGTGGCGGCCACAAGGTATGCATCCATACCCTCCATTCTGAATTTGAGAAGCGTGTATTCCAGCTTCTCAGCATTGCCTCCCTTTAATATATCTGTCTCGGACGGGTCAACTGCCACAGGTCCGCATCTTATGCACATGGGCGCGTAATACGGCTTCTGGATCAGCAATCCAAGCTCTTTAAGTCTCAGAAACTGCCATTCTATGAACCTCTGATACCCCTCATCTATGGTTGTGGTAAAGGCGCTCCAATCTGCCAGAAATCCGAATTTCTTCCAGTACTCCTCAACATAGACCTTCGAAAAAAACCTTACAACTTCCATGGGGTCCTTCAGCCTCTCAATCTCCTCCTCCGGACATCCGTTTGACCTCAGATATTCGAGCATCTTCGGGTCCTTCCTCTCCACCTTCGAGGCGAGAGCTATGGCTATGTTGCCGGTTGCATGCGCTCCAACAGGAAAGCAGACATTTTGGCCGGTCATCCTCTTGTATCTCGCGAGGACATCCGTATATGTGTAGCCCCTCATATGCCCCACATGAAGGTATCCTGAGACGCCGGGGTATGCGAATATGATGAAGAACTTCCTTTTATCGCTGCGTTTCGCCTCGGAGAGTCCGGCGGAGTTCCAGCGCTCTCTCCACTTGCGCTCTATGGACTGAAAGTCGTAGGCAGGCATGGAAGGGGTTTAAGGGATGGGGGATATAAAGATAACCATAACCAGACAGATAATAATTGAATTATGCATATTGGAAATCTTTATAAAATATGTTTCTATTATTGGTATACTACAATCATGAGGTGATTGATTGAAAAAGATATTGGGCATCTTGGTTGTAATGCTGCTCTTAGTAAGCGGAATAGGAGCACTCGAGACTGCGATGTAAAGCAATGACACGTCAAACCTTTTTTCGAGCACCGGATATGGGGTTAAATTGGTCCCGCATGCATCTATAAGGATAGACAGCAATGTGGATTTTGCATCACAGGCTAGTGCTGAGGGATGGATTGGGAATGGTATACATACAATAAGAACAGGGATGCGAAATACAACCTAGGATTTCCGTTGATCGATAATACGATGGGAATATGGGTGAATGTCACATCCAATAGCACCTTATGCGGGCCTTCCAGAGACATAGGCAGCACGAGCATTTGGCTCCCCAGGGGATGGAATCTTGTGGGCTATCCGAGCAATAACAACACAAGGACGGTTGCAGACGCTCTTGCTGGAATATCATACGATTATGTGCAGACAGCAAATGAGACTGGAAAGATAATCACACTTTCGAGTACGGACATAATGCAACCGGGTAAAGCCTACTGGATACATGTGACGGCAGATTGTATATGGACGGTTTCCTGGTAAAACAAACTCTCTTATTTTTCCCTTTGAATATCCCGTTTTCTTTTTTAATCCTTTTCGATGGAAGATTTTTTAACCACCCCTCCTTTTGGCTGAGCGTGATTAGATGATAGAGATAAGATTTCACGGAAGAGGCGGTCAGGGGGCGGTTATTGCCTCCAAAATTCTGGCTGATGCTGCTGCAAGAGAGGACAAGGATGTTCAGGCTTTCCCGTTTTTCGGCGTGGAACGAAGGGGAGCGCCCGTAACGGCGTTCACAAAGATAGATACGAAGCCGATAAGGAACAAGGCCCAGATATACGAACCAGATTATGTTGTCGTTTTGGATGTCTCCCTTCTCAAACTTGTGGATGTGGCCAAGGGATTGAAGGATGACGGATGGGCCCTTCTGAACACCCACAAAAAGCCTGAGGATTTCAAGGGCGATATAAAGAAAGCGAATCTGGCCACTGTCGATGCCACCAATATCGCCATAGAGAACAGACTGGGGAGCAAGACATCGCCGATAGTCAATACTGCCATACTCGGAGCATTGGTGAAGATAAGCGATGTCGTCTCCATAGACACACTTGTCGAGAGCGTCCTTGAAAAATCGCCCGTGAAGAAGGAGGAGAATGCAAAGGCCGCAAAAGAGGCCTATGAGAAAACACTTATTCTGGAGGATTGAACATGAGAGATAAACCCTATGAGATTAAGACATGGAAGGACCTGCCCTATGCGACCCTGACGGAAGTGCCATCGACATTCAACAACACAGGTACCTGGAGGACCGTGAGACCGATAATAGATTACGACAAGTGCATAAGCTGTATGACATGCTGGAAATTCTGCCCGGATGTCGCCATTTCGATAGTTCCGAATAAAAAAGAAGGGGCAAGGTTCGACGAGATTCCAGAAATAGATTATTTCTTCTGCAAGGGATGCGGAATATGCGCTCACGAATGCCCTGTTAATGCGATAGATATCGTGGAGGAGGAATCGAAATGAGGCTCACGCTCACAGGAAATCAGGCGAATGCCTGGGGGGTTAAGCTCTCAAAGGTGCAGGTGGTCGCCGCCTACCCGATAACACCCCAGACCACAATAGTCGAGGAGCTGGCGGAATTCGCAGCAAACGGGCAGCTCGACACCCAGTATATCAAGGTGGAGAGCGAGCACAGCGCAATGGCTGCCTGCATCGCAGCGGAGAACACGGGTGTCAGGACATATACGGCATCTTCATCCCACGGCATAGCCCTCATGCACGAGATGCTTCACTGGGCTGTCGGAGCCCGCTTACCGATAGTCATGGGTGCGGTTAACAGAGCCATCGGTCCGCCGTGGAACATATGGGCAGATCATACCGATACGATATCTCAGAGAGACACGGGATGGATGCAGTTCTATGTGGAGAGCAACCAGGAGGTTCTCGACACCATAATCCAGGCATACAAGGTGGCCGAGAGCAGGGATGTACTGCTTCCCGCAATGGCCATCGAAGATGCATTCATTCTCTCACACACCGTGGAAAGGGTGGAAATTCCGGACCAGGAGCTCGTGGATGAGTTCCTGCCCCCCTACAATCCGCCTGACTACCTTAATCCGGACGACCCCAAGGGCTTCGGCTCTCTGGTCATGCCTGACTGGTACATGGAGTTCAGATATATCATAGCAAGGGCCCAAGAAGCGGCCAGAAAGAGGATAAGAGATGTTACGAAAGAATATGCCGAGATTTTCGGAAGGGATTATCACGGACTCGTGGAGGAGTACAAGACAGAGGATGCCGATGTGGTCATGGTAGGTGCGGGAACAATGGTCAGTACGGCCAGAGATGTCATCGATAAGCTTCGTTCCGAGGGACACAAGATAGGACTCGTGAAGATTAGAGTCTTCAGGCCGTTCCCATACGAAGAGTTCCAGGAGATTGCCAAAAGGGTCGAGGTAATCGGTGTCATGGACAGGTCGTTCACCTTCGGATACGGCGGAGCCATGTTCAACGAGGTGAAAGGCGCAATATACAATACGGATGCCAGACCGAAGATAAAGAACTACCTCATAGGAATCGGCGGAAGAGATGTAACACCGAAGATGCTCGAGGACACCTTCAGAAATGCACTGAGAGTGAAAGACCACGGACTGGACAAGGAGATGATGTGGGTCGATCTTAAAGGAGGTGAGTGAATGGTGAAAACGACAGTTCCAAGGGAAGAATACATGATGCAGGGGCATGTTGCATGTCAGGGCTGCGGTGCGACGATAGCCATGAGATATGTCCTTAAGGCTCTGGGTCAGAAGACACTTGTGAGCATTCCAGCATGCTGCTGGGCGGTTATTCCGGGCATATGGCCGCAGGCAACGCTGAAGACCCCCCTTCTCTATACTGCGTTCGAAGTCACGGGTGCGGCGCTCTCCGGAATGGAGGCGGCACTGAAAGCAAAGGGTCTTGAAGACGAGATAACGGTCCTGGGCTTCGCAGGTGACGGCGGAACGGCGGACATAGGGATACAGGCGCTCTCCGGAATGGTTGAGAGAGAGACCAACGCTATATATGTCATGTATGACAACGAAGCATATATGAACACAGGCATTCAGAGGTCCGGTTCCACGCCTTATGGTGCATGGACAACGACAACGCCCGTGGGAAAGAAGCACGAATGGAAGATGGAGTTCAAGAAAAGTGTGGCCGAGATAATGGTGGCCCACAGAATTCCGTATGTTGCTACCGCTACGATAGCATATCCCGAGGACCTGATAGCCAAGGTCAAAAAGGCCAAGTCCATAAAAGGCTCCAAGTTCCTGCAGATTTTCTCGTCCTGCCCGACAGGATGGAAACACCCTCCGGAGATAAGCGTGGAGATATCCAAGAAGGCAGTTGCCAGCAGAATGTTCCCTCTTTATGAGGTGGAGAACGGAAAATACAAAATAACACAGAAACCCAAGAAAATACCCGTTAGGGACTATCTGAAACTGCAGGGAAGGTTCAGATATCTGCCGGACGAGGAAATAGAAAGGATACAGGAACATGCCGACAGAGAATGGGAACTTCTGCTGAAAAAGGAAGAGTTCACCCGGAACCTGTGAGGTGCATATATGAACAAGTTCGTCCACGGAGAAAAGGGAACGAAGATGGTGCTTCTCGGGAACGAGGCAATAGCGAGGGGTGCTCTGGAAGCTGGAATGTACATGTCAGCATCCTATCCGGGGACCCCTTCTTCTGAAATAGGTGATACGCTTTCGAAAATAGCGAAGGAAGCCGGAATTCACTTCGAATACTCCGTCAATGAGAAGGTCGCAATGGAAACCGTTGCCGCAGCCGCATCATCGGGAGTCAGGTCAATGACCCAGATGAAGCATGTCGGGCTGAATGTGGCATCCGACGCCTTCATGACTGCGGTTTATACGGGAGTAAGGGCGGGTCTTGTGGTTGTAACCGCCGATGACCCGTCCATGCACAGCTCTCAGAACGAGCAGGACAACAGGATTTACTCGAAGATCTCCGGAGTGCCGATGCTCGAACCGTGCAATCCCCAGGAAGCAAAGGAGATGACGAAAAAGGCCTTCGATATCTCAGAGGAGCTCGAGCTCCCGGTTCTCCTGAGGACGACAACGAGAATAAGCCATGTGAGGGGTGTTGTGGAGTTCGATGACAGAAAAGAGCCTAAGAAAGACGGGCACTTTGACAAAGATCCGTTCAGGTTCGTAACAATTCCGGCGGTTGCGAGAAAACAGCACGCAATACTCTTGGAAAAGGAGAAAAAGGCCACAGAAATGGCGAACAACTCCGAGTTCAACAGGATAACGGGCAGCGGGAAGATAGGGTTCCTGACATCCGGGGCCGCATTCAACTATCTCATGGAAGAAGTGGAGGATCTCGGGATAGATTATAAGATCCTGAAACTGGGATTTACGCATCCTTTCCCGTCCGGGCTTTTTAAGGAGTTCATAAAGGACATAGAGATGCTGATTGTGGTGGAAGAGCTCGAGCCGTATCTCGAGGAATATGCGTATGTCCATTCAAAGATGCACAGGCCTGAAATGCCGATATACGGGAAGTACACCGGCCATTTTCCGAGACTCTATGAGTACAATCCGGATGTTGTAAGAAAGGGGCTGTGCTCCGTGCTCGGTATGGAATACGGGGAAAGAAAGCCGGAATACGAGAATGTCGAGCTTCCGAACAGACCTCCTGCGCTCTGCCCTGGCTGTCCCCACAGGGCAACCTACTACGCGGCACGCAAGGTCTTCATGAAAAATCCGGACAAAGTTGTTTACCCCACAGACATAGGCTGCTATACCCTTGGAATTCAGCCCCCTTATGAGCTTGCGGATTATCTTCTCTGCATGGGCTCAAGCATAGGCAGCAGCAGCGGATTCGCAGAGGTCACGGACCAGCTTCCCGTGGCCTTCATCGGTGATTCCACCTTCTTCCACTCGGGAATTCCCGCACTGATTAATGCGATATACAACAGAAAGAAGATTATCTATGTGATACTGGATAACAGCACAACGGCCATGACCGGACACCAGCCTAACCCCGGGATGGGAAGAGACGGAATGGGAGACATAGCACCCGTGATATCCATAGAGAATGTTGTCAAGGGCTGCGGCGTGGAATGGCTAAGAACCATAGACTCATACGATCTGGATGGGATGGAAAAGGCTTTCAGGGAGGCGGCCGAATACGACGGAGTGGCGGTCCTAATCTCAAAGCATCCCTGCGCTCTTCTCGAGGCGGCACAGAAAAAGCGGGAAGGCACCTTCTACACATATCATATAAATCAGGATAAGTGCATACACTGCCATGTCTGCTCCAAACATCTTGCATGCCCGGCGATATACATAACCGAAGACGGGCTTGACATGATAGACGAAAAACAGTGCACGGGCTGCGGTGTCTGTACCGATGTATGCCCTGTCAAGGCGATAGAGGTGAGCAAATGAAGATCAACATTCAGATTGTGGGTGTCGGCGGTCAGGGAATACTCACGGCCTCCAAGATAATTGCCAACGCCGCCATAGCCGAGGGTCTCAACATAGTCATGTCCGAAGTGCACGGTATGGCACAGCGCGGAGGCGTGGTCGAGTCCTCCGTGAGAATCGGAGATGTTCACAGCCCGATAATCGGAGACGGAAAGGCGGATGTCATACTCTCCTTCGAGCCGGTGGAGGCATACAGGGCCCTTGATAAGGCGAACGGAGAGACGAAAATAGTCACGAACATATCTCCCGTGGTCCCCTTCACTGTCACGATAGGACAGGGGAAGTATCCCGAAGTCGATGTGCTCATAGAGAACATGAAGAAGGTGACACCGCACGTATACACATTCGACGCTTTCTCCCTTGCAAGACAGGCAGGAACGGAGAAGGCCGCCAATGTGGTGATGCTCGGCGCTCTCTCCGCCCTGAACATACTCCCGATATCTGCCGAAAAAATGAAGGAAACGGTGAAGTTCACGGTACCGGAGAAGTTCAGAGATGTGAACATGAAAGCATTTGACCTAGGATACGACGCAGTAAAAGAAAAGGATTAGCGGTACATGCCCTCCGGAGGCTTGGGCCTCCAGTCTTTCTTCACCTTTTTCACAATCTCCTCCGCATCTTCCCTTTTCATGCCCGTCTTTTCCACGAGCATGTCCACGACCTCTTTCTCGCTCTTTGTCTGGAGGGCATCGAGAACGAACTCTATTATCCTCTCGGCCTCCTCTTCCTCGTCTTCACCCTTTATTCCCAGTATCTCCTGGAAGGAAACCGCACCTATGACTATGGAAACTATGGCATCGTTGAACTCCTCCCTGCTGAGACTTTTCAGGTCGAGGTCCGTCCTCAGAGCAATCTCGTCGTTCCTTCCCGTGATTGTCGCCTTGACCATGTGGTTCTCGTCGTTAAGTATCAGCAGCTTTCTGTATATCTCGAGGCGCTCGTCCTTGCTAAGCGTGGCTGTCTCGAAGTTGGTATAGAGAATCAGCTCCGCATAACTGTCTATGAACCGTACACCTATCCCGAAAGGGAGCGCGTCCATTTTTGCGAATATCACATTTCCGTCCCCGCTCTCCTGCACGAACCACTCCCTATCGATGAGCATGTCCGAGTCCTTTTTTCCTTTGAGCCATTTCAAAATGTCCTTTTTGGTGGCCTTCATGATATCAGGGGGAGATAGGCGGATTGATATTTAGGCTTTTGCAAAACCTAAACATAACTTATTAATCCCATCCCCTATAGCCTCCCATGCTCTACTCGGCCATAGCGGAGACATTCGAGCGCATCGAGGCGACCACCAAAAGGCTGGAGATGACCGATTATCTCGTCGAACTCCTCAGAAAAACACCTCCCGAACTCATGGACAAGGTCATATATCTCACCCAGGGAAAGATATATCCCGATTACATGGGAGTGGAGCTGGGAATCGCCGAGAAACTGCTTCTGAAATCGCTTTACAAGGCCACGGGAATACCCGAGAGCGAGATCGAAGAGCTCTACATGCGGCACGGTGATGTGGGCATAGTGGCGGAGAATGTGATTGCCAGAAAGAAGCAGATGAGCCTTTTCTCCGAGGAGCTCACCGTGGAAAGGGTGTATTCCACATTCGAGGAAATTGCGGGAAAGGGAGGCAAGGGAGCGCAGGATTTCAAAATGAAACGCCTTGCAAATCTTTTTCACGATTCCAAGCCCATTGAGGCCAGATATCTGGCGAGAATGGCCGTTGCACGCCTGAGGCTAGGAATAGCGGACATGACGATACTGGATGCCCTTGCCATAAGCTTCGGAGAGAAATCGGACAGGGAGAAGGTGGAGAGAGCCTACAACATATGCTCTGACCTGGGTCTCGTTGCCAGAACTCTGGCTCAGAAGGGGATCGACGGGTTGAAAGAGATAAGGATTCGGGTCGGCATTCCCATAAGGGTCATGCTTGCGGAGCGCCTGAGAACCCTTGAGGAGATCCTGGAAAAGATGGGGGGTAAGGCGGCTTTTGAGTACAAGTACGACGGTATAAGGATACAGGCACACATATCTGAGGATGTCAAGCTCTTTTCCAGACACCTCGAGAACCTTACAGAACAGTTCCCGGAGATAACGAGCGCTCTCCGCAGGGCTTTCAGGGGTGAAGATGCCATTGTCGAGGGTGAGTGCGTCCCGATAGACCTGAGCACCGGGGAGATGCTCCCGTTCCAGGTCGTTTCCCACAGAAGAGGCAGAAAATACGGTGTCGAGGAGGCGATGGAGGAATTTCCGGTATTGCTCTTCCTCTTTGACGCCCTTTACCTGAACGGTGAGGACCTGACCGTAAGGCCATATCTGGAAAGGAGGAAAGCCCTCAAAGACAGCTTCACCGAAACGGAGAGGATAAGGATCTCAACGATACTGATAACCGACAGCACGGAGGAAGCGGAGCGTTTCTTCAATCAGGCAATAGATGTCGGCTGCGAGGGGATAATGGCGAAGTCCATAGCGGAAGATTCCGTTTACAGGGCAGGCGCAAGGGGATTCACATGGATAAAGTACAAGAAGGACTACAAGAGCGAGATGACGGACACGGTTGACCTCGTACCTGTAGGAGCGTTCATGGGTCGCGGAAGAAGGGCGGGGAAGTACGGAGCCCTCCTGATGGCGGCCTATAATCCGGACAGGGACATGTTCGAGACCGTCTGCAAGCTCGGGAGCGGCTTCACCGACGAGGACCTCGAGAAATTGCCTGAACTTTTCAAACGGTATCTTACGGAGGAAAAGCATCCGAGGGTTGATTCTAAAATGGAGCCGGATGTCTGGTTCGTTCCCAACTTCGTGCTTGAGGTTCTGGGTGCGGAGATAACCCTCAGTCCGAACCACACCTGTGCCTACGGACAGATAAAGAAAGATGCCGGGCTGGCGATAAGGTTCCCCAGATTCACGGGCAACTGGAGGGATGACAGGGGACCGGAGGACGCCACAACGACCGAAGAGATGATAAGGATGTACGAGATTCAGCTTAAAAAGGTGGAATGATGCTCCTCATAACAGGAATGCCCGGTGCAGGAAAGGAAGAGGTGATACAGGCCATAATTCCCCTGGGATACGAGGTTCTGAGGATGGGGGACATTGTGAGAGAAATGGCAAAGGAAAGGGGAATAGAGCCGGACAGGATAGGTGAGTTCGCAAATGCCCAGAGAAAAGAGCACGGGCCATACATCTGGGCCGAGAGGACCGCGGAGAAGATTAAGGACCCTGAGAAAACGGTCATAGACGGCGTTCGCAGCCTTGAAGAGGTCGAGATATTCAGGAAGAAAGGAGGTGTCACGATAATCGCGGTGCACGCATCACCCAGAACCAGATACGAGCGTCTCAAAAGAAGGGGGAGAGGCGACGAATCGGACAGTCTAGAAAAAATGGTTGAAAGAGATATGAGGGAACTCTCATGGGGCGTAGGAAAAGTGATAGCGATGGCCGACATAATGATAGTGAATGAGGGAACGATAGAGGGATTGAGGGAGAGGGTGAGGAGAGCAGTGCTCGGATAATTATATTCGTGATACAGAAATGGCAGGCGTTATAATTAAATAGAAAAATAGACGTCTGTCCGATGAAGAACCCAACCGCAGCAAGCTGCGGAGTATAGGAATCAAATCATTAAGGAACTTAAGAAAATTAGGAACTACACACAATCCCAATCCCCCTCCATTTCCAACCGCACATCTCTCGATATCGAGGACCTCGGATGGCTGGGAAGTCTCCCATTCGGGCATGGAAGAGCGCGATGGCTTGCTCTGTTTTATATATAGGTGTTAGGAGAGCGTTCCTCCTCTCTGGTGAGTGACCGGGGACTGGACATTCGCCCGAAAAGCTTTTTCTTCTCTCACATATCTCCCACTATGGTCGCCCGTGCGCATGTTTACTTTGAAGGAAGGGTCCAGGGTGTCTTCTTCAGGGCAAACACCGAGAGGAAAGCCATAGAGCTCGGGGTGAACGGATGGGTCAGGAATCTTCCGGATGGAAGGGTCGAGGCGGTGTTCGAGGGTGAGAAGAGCGTGGTGGAGGAACTGATAGAGTGGTGCAGGCACAACCAGCCCTATGCGAGGGTCACGGATGTGAAGATAATCTGGGAAGAACCGCAAGGTGAGGCTGGTTTCAGGATACGATACTAACCTATTTAACGGAAAGCATTTCCCCCTGTGGCAGTAAGGAACTTCAGAAAAAGATACATTGTCTTCAGAGTACACGGTAGTGGAGCGCTCCCCAGAAAGGAGATGATAGATCTTATAAACAGGAGAGGGAGAATCCACAGGGTAAGGATGAAACTGACAGTCTTCAAGGGAAATCAGGGCATAATACTGGTCTCACATACTGATAAGGAAAGGGCGATAGAGGCCATGAACTTCGAGGATAACGGCCTGAAGGTTGAAACCATAAGGACCTCGGGTACCATAAAGAAAGCGAAGAGTTCGATGCATCAATTTTAAATACAAGTCGTTTTTAACACCCCCGATCAGAATAGCCCCGTGGTGTAGCGGTCAATCATCGGGGACTCTGGATCCCTGGACGGCAGTTCGAATCTGCCCGGGGCTATACCATTTTTCACAAATTCAGGCGAGCAGATGAGAACTCAGCCTTCTGAGGATAGAAGGCACCAGGGAGAATCTGCCCGGGGCTATATCTTTTCGATTGATCAACAGGGCATGCCGAATTTTCGGGTCTCCCCTCATAAAGATTTTATCCTTTGTAAACGTTTTCCGAATATGGAGCTGAAAGATGCCATATCCGGAAGAAGGTCTGTCAGGAAGTTTCGAAAGACGGATATCCCCGAAGAAATCATAATAGAACTCATAGAGATTGCCAACATGGCACCATCGGCCGGAAACCTTCAGAGCAGGGATTTCATCCTTATAAGGGACGGAAAAACAAAAGAGGCTCTGGCCAAAGCTGCTCTGAACCAGGGTTTCATAGTCGAAGCACCGTGGCTCATAGTCGTGACAGGCAACGAGAAAAAGGTGGATAAATATGGTCTCAGAGGAAAGAGACTCTATACGATACAGGATGCCGCTGCCAGCATAATGCTGCTCCTTCTCGCAGCATATGAAAGAGGTCTTGGGACATGCTGGGTAGGTGCATTCGACGACCGAATGGTGTCAGACATACTCAATCTTCCGGAACATGCGAAACCTATGGCCATAATACCCATCGGATACCCGGAAGAATGGCCGCCCCCGCGGGGAAGACATCCGTTGTATAGATTTCTCCACCGGGAGAGCTGGTGAAACCGTATGCGGGTTTGCCCGAAACCCCTAAATACTTGCACCCATATGCATGCGTAGTGATCGCATGAAAGGTCTTGCCGAAAAGGCTCTGAAATACGGAGAAAAAATGGCCGATTATCTGGAAATAAGGGTAGAAAGGACAAAATACAGCTTCAATTTCATGAAGAACGGCATTCTGGCCGGCTCTACCGAAGGCATTGAGTCGGGGATTGCCGTCAGGGCAATGGTCAAAGGGGGTATGGGGTCGGTATACACCGGTTCTCTTGAGTGGAGGATTGTCAAAGAGGCTGTGGAGAGCGCGGTTGAAATGGCGAAGAAGGCGAGCGCTCTTTCCATGCTTACCATGTCAGAGGAAAGGACTTACCGGGATTTCTGGACGGTGGAACAGAAAAAGAAGATAGAAGATGTGGACAACGGTGAAAAGATAGAATGGCTGAACGAGATAGAGTCCTCCCTGGAGAGCATGGGTTCCGCGGTCGCTAGGATACAGTATGTTCGGGACTCTCTTAAAGAGAAGCACCTGCTAACGTCGGAAGGTGCGGAGATATCTTCTTTGCTTCCGACCATAGAGTACAGGTATTTCATAATCGTAGGCAATGAAAAGGGGAGTGAACAGGCGTATGGACAGCTTGCATGGACCGGAGGATACGATAAATGGGATGACTGGGACCCTCACGGAAGGGTCGTGGATATGGCAAAGGTTCTGGAGCGGTCCATAAACGAAGGAAAGACCCTCAACGATGGAAGGATGGACCTGGTGGTCGGACCTGAGGTTACAGGAATAGCCTCGCACGAGTCCTGCGGACATCCCATGGAGGCAGACCGCATACTGGGAAGGGAGTCGTATCTCGCCGGAGAATCCTTTGTAAGGCCGGACATGGTGGGTACGAGGATAGGTAGCGAGGTCGTTACCGTGGTGGATGACCCGACCGTTCCCGGAAGCTACGGTTATTACCAATATGATGATGAAGGAATTCCTGCCAGGAGGAGATATCTCTACAAAAAAGGTATGATAAATGAGTTCCTCCACAACCGGGAAACAGCTGCTGCGATGGAGACGGAGAGCAACGCCGCCGCAAGGGCCAGCTCCTGGGATAGAGAGCCGATAGTCCGGATGAGCACGACCTTCGTCGAGCCCGGGGATTACAGTGTGGAAGAACTCTTCGAGGATATAAAGTACGGTATTTACATGAAGTCCTTCACGGAATGGAACATAGACGACGTGCGATTCAATCAGAAGTACACCGGAAGAGAGGCCTATCTGATAGAGAACGGGGAGATAAAGGGGCCGATAAGAAGGCCTATAATAGAGGTGACCACAAAGACATTCTGGAGTTCCGTGGATGCTGTGGGTAAAGACTTGGAATTCACAGGGGCCACATGCGGAAAAAGCGACCCGGAACAGGGTGCGGATGTATGGACTGGCGGACCTCACATGAGGCTGAGGAATGTTCATATGAGGTGGTAAGGATGGATGCGGAAAAAGCAGTAAAACTGGCACTGGAAAGCGGGGCGGACGAGGTTTCCGTGAAGATTGTGGAGCGGGACGACCTTCAGTTGAGGTTTTCCAATAATGGTTTTGACATATCAAACCGATGGAGGAGCGAAACGATGTCCGTGCTGGTGGCGGTAAGAGGAAGCACCACAGGCATTGATATAACTGACCCGAGCAAAATGGAGGAGAAGATAAGAAAGGGTGTGGAATTCGCAAGAAAACTGCCGAAAAATCCTGATTTTCTTGGATTTTATGACAAAAAAACATCTCCAGGAAAACTCGACTTCGAACCTCTGTGCCTCGACGACCTCTCCGAACTCGGGAGGAATGCCATAGATTCCGCCCTCAAACACGGGGTGAAAAGGGTGTCCGGCGAACTTTATTTTGCCAGGCACAGTGTTACCGTGGCCACGAACCACAACCTTCTAAGTGAGGAAAGGTCGCATCTGATTGCCACTGTCAGGGCATTCAACGAGGAAGGGAATCCAGGACAGGCCAGTACACATATAGCAGACAGTTCGGATATGGAAAGGTTTGGGCCTGCGTTCGTAGGTGACAAGGCCGGTGTGCTTGCCGATAGCAACAAGGGTTTGAAGGAAGTGGTTGAGGGCAGGTTCACCGTCCTCTTTGACCCCCTCTGTTTCGGCTCCGTAATGACCGAGGTAGGTAATGCGCTCTCCGCCTTCTCTGTGGATTCAGGGACCAGTTTTTTCGGTGGTAAGATGGATGAAGAAGTGGCCTCGGAAATAATAACCGTATACGATGACCCGCACCTCCCCGGTGCCAACATGGGAAGTTTCGATGATGAAGGAGCTCCGGCAGAAAGTAAAACGGTAATTGAGAAAGGTGTTTTGATGTCGTATCTTCACACTCATTCCACGGCAAAGAAGCACGGCGTGGGGAGCACGGGAAATGCAAAGAACAGCAGAGGTCCTTTGACATCGCTACCGATGGGTACCTTGATACCGGCACCCTGGCAGATATCGGTCAAACCCGGAAAAAGGGATATGGAGAGTATCCTGGCAGACATTAAGGAGGGCATCTATATGGCCAACACATGGTACACACGATATCAGAACAAGAGAAGCGGGGACTTTTCCACCATTCCGCGGGACGGGATATTCTACATAAAAGACGGAGAAATCACCGAGGCGTGGGGAGGAATAAGGATAAGTGAAAACATGCTGCATCTTCTGAAGAACATAAAAGAACTCAGCTCGGAGAGGATACCTGCAGACTGGTGGGGTGAGACCAAGAATACTTTTGTACCTTATGCTCTGGCGGAGAATGTCAGAATCACAAAGGCAAGATAAAGATTAAAAACCGTTGCTATTAACGCCATGCTCTGGTTCGTGTTCACAACGCCGGTCTGCAATCTGAACTGCCGATACTGCGGCGGGACGATACCCGAGGAGGTAATGCCGCATGAGATAAGATACACCGTGGAAGAACTCAGAGATTTTCTAAAGAAGGACCCGGAAAGAGATATAGCATTCTACGGCGGGGAGCCTCTGCTGAAAACGGAATTCATTGAAAAAGTAATGGAAGAGATACCGGCCAGGCACTATTTTCTTCAGACCAATGGTATTTTACTCCATCTTCTAAGGCCCTCGATCCTGAAAAGGATGGATACCATACTCATATCCTTGGACGGGGATGAACGTCTCACGGACCTTCACCGTGGCAGGGGCGTGTACAGGAGCGCCTTAAAAAACGCGGAGTTGATAAGAAAAAAGGCTTCGAGGGGGATTTGATAGCAAGAATGGCCGTAAGCCAGGAAAGCGACATATACAGAGACGTGAAACATCTGCTGAGCATCCCCTATTTCGACCATGTTCACTGGCAGTTGAACGTTGTATGGGACCCCGAGGGCTCGTGGAAGGACTTCAGGGCGTGGCTCGAAGACTCATATTATCCCGGTCTCAGAAAACTGGCTAACGAGTGGATATATGAGATCGAGAGGAGTATGCGAATCCAGGGCATCGTTCCGTTCCAGGGGGTTATGAAAAGGCTCTTCGGCCTGAAAAGGCAGGGACTTCCCTGTGGTGCCGGAGAAAGCGCCTTTACGATATCGACTGACGGAAGTGTGCTGGCATGCCCTATAGGCGGAGAATTCAGTTGGAACCGTCTCGGAAATATACTGGACAACGAACCGCAGGAGTTCCGCAGCCGCCTGATTCCTAGCGAACCCTGTCCTTCATGCGAATATTATCCGATGTGTGGAGGGCGATGTCTCTTTGCCAACAAAGAGAGGCTCTGGGGCGATGACGGGTTCGAACTCATATGTGAGACCGTCAGATATCTTATAGAGCTTATGAAGGAAATAAAGCCTAGAATTGAAAGACTCGTGGAAGAAGGCACGATTTCCGAGAGAGACCTTCTGTATCCTCGTGTCAACAACACAACGGAGATCATTCCGTGATCAGTCCGGAATGAGCATTATGGGTATGCTGGCCATTCCCAAGACCTCTCTTTCGAGTTTTCCGAGGGCCAGTTCTTTTGTTAGGAATCTGAACTTGTATCCAAGTCCCGGCCTTCCTCTGCTCGCCACCATGAGGTCCGCTTTCTTAGAGTACTCTATTATTGCCTCGCCCGGATTCCCTCTGGCCACCTCTATGGTGTACCTGACATCCATTTCTCTCGCATAATCTCTGACAAAGCGGAATTTCGTATTCACATCCTCATGCCCGAGATAAAGTGTTATCAGATCTGCACCAAGGGCGTGGGCCAATCTAACAGCTAGCATGCTGGCCTTGAAGGAATACTTGCTGCCGCTGCTCGGATTCAGAATGACTCTGGGCTCCCTTTCCCTAGAAAAAGGTGTGAAAAGCAGGAGCGGGATGTGGGTCTTCTCGATGATGGCCCTGGATGTGGCCCCAAGACCGAGTGCCTGAGAGCCCATTTTGGAATGGGTGGCCATAACTAGAAGATTGGCACCCACATTTCTGGAGTATCTTAGTATCCTTATCGAAGGCTTCCCTTTCTGTATTTGATGTTCTATTTTCGTCACACCTTCGCTTTTGAGTATCTTCTTTATGGTCTCTATGGACTCCTCCCCCATCTTTCTGAGAGTACTTTCATACTCGCCGGTGAGAACTATTGCCCTGTCCGTTATATTGACGACGTTTATCAGGTAATAACGGGCCTGTGGAAACATTCTTGCCGTATATCTCGCCCCTTTCATTATAACCGGGCTTTTATCAGCCGCTATCACAACCCTGGATACGACCCTGTATAGCTCCTCGACATCAGATATCTGGTACATTTTTTCACCCTGCTAACCATACGTATCTGACAACCAGATAAAGTGTTGCCATGCTTACGGTTATCAGTGTCACTATCACGCCATCCTTTAAGAATGTTTTGAAATCTATGAGAATTCCATGCCTTTCCGCTATGTTTACCCCGACCACATTGGCGGACGCGCCTATGATGGTGGCATTGCCGCCCATACATGCACCTAGAGATAGTGCCCAGAAAAGTGGCTCGGAAGGCATGTTCAGATCGGTAGATATGGCGAATACCACGGGTATCATGGTCGCGGTGAAGGGTATGTTGTCTATTATGGCCGATGTGAATGCCGAGACCCAAACTATTGCTATTATCGCCATCATGAAACTGCCCTGTGAAATGGCCAGAACTCCGTTGGCCATCATATGGAGCACCCCTAGTTTTTCCACCCCGCCTACAACCACAAAAAGACCCGCGAAGAACAGAAGGGTCGGCCATTCAACATGTTCAAGGGCATCCCATATGTCCTCTCTGCTAAGTACCAACAAAAGAGTTGCCCCTGTGAATGCAGCGGCTATCGGCGGCACACCGAAGAATTCGCCTATTATGAAAAGGGATATCGTCAGAGCGAGTATGAATATGGACTTATGATAGAGGGATCTGTCCACGATTTTGTATTTCTCTTCCATATCATCCATCTTTTCCCGGGGATATGCCGGTATCCGCTTGAGTTTTTTACCGTAAAGTATTATCATGACAAGCATGAGTATTCCCAGATTGATGAGAACTATCGGTGCCAGATTTATTATAAAACTGGTAAAACCCAGACCTGCCTGGCTCCCTATCATTATATTCGGAGGGTCGCCGACAAGGGTTGCCGTGCCCCCTATGTTGGATGCGAATATCTCGGACAGGATGTAGGGCCGGACATCCACTTCGAAGGCTCTTGCAAGTTCCAAGGTGACGGGGAGCACAAGAAGGATGGTTGTAACATTATCGAGGAACGCGGAAAGAAGGGCTGTCAGCAGTGTCAGTGTGATAAGTATCTTCCAAGGCCTGCCTGCGGAGAACTTCGCCGTTTTATAGGCGACGACCTGGAAGAACCCTGTCCTCCCCAGTATCCCGACTATTATCATCATGCTCATCAGCAGGCCTATTGTCTCAAAATCTATGAACTCGATTATCTGAGGGACTCCTGCGAACTCGAAGAGATAGGCAAAAATCCCTATTAGAAGGGCACCGAAAAGAGCGGCGACTGTCCTGTTTATCAGGTTGAACGCTATGAGCCCATACACCAGAACCAGCACTGAAAGACCTGCGATTATTTCCAGTTCCATATGGGCTGGAAGAATGGAGTGGAGTATAAATAAGTATTCCGGTTTTTACACTAAATCGGCCGGATGTCCACTGAAAGAGGGGCGAAAAGTTAAGTTTCTAAAAATTTCAGTTCATCTGTACTCCTCGATTTTTTCCAGTTCCCCTCTGAATATCATATCAACCGCTCTCTCAGCCCCTTTTTTCATGTATTCTCCCATCTCAGCCCCCAGATAGAGGTTTTCCGGATTTATCTGGATTCCAACAAGAACGACTTTGTCCACACTTTCCTCTAAAAATTCCATGAACAAGGAAAGAGGTATCGAATGGGTGCTTATCGTCAGCAGACCTATTCTCTCCTTCGGAATTATCCTTATCTCTCCCGGTTTAAGTCCCATATCCGCGGCATCCACCATAACCAGCAGTTTGGGAGCGATTCTTCGGATGACCGATGTGTAATTTTCCGGCACGTTTTCCGCATTTATAACCCGCCATCCCCCGGGTTTTATTCTTTCGGCATATCTGGCGGCATATGGTCCCGCTCCGTCATCACCATCTATCTCGTTTCCTACACCCATGAGAACCTTCGGTTTCATGTACTGTCATGTCAGAAAAGAGACATATAGTTTTCGGTTAATGACAATTTGATGACGGTAATAGTAAATCTTAAATATCGTCGGGCATAGATGTCGGCACAGTGAGAACATGAGCGAAAAGCCTGCCAGATGCGACCTCTTCCTCAGATGGGAAAACATGGACCGCACTCTTCTTCCGGTGGATGATACGGATATGCAGATACTCTGTGCTCTACGGGAGAATGCCAGAGCAACCAATGCAGAGATAGCCAAAAGAATAGGCGTGAGCGAAGCCACGATAAGGAGAAGGATAAAGGAGCTGGAAAGAAAGGGAATCATCACCGGTTTTTCCGCCCTGATAAACTGTCCGGCACTTGAAAACAGCATAAAAGGCTTCATACACATAAAAGTGGGGCCCAATGACGTGGATAAGGTGGCCGAGATACTCAAGGACCATCCCCGGGTTATTACTCTTTACCGTGTGCTCGGAGAGTATGACCTTATGTGTGAGGCTCTTTTCATGTCCATGAAGGAGATGCAGGATTTCATGGACACCCAGATGAAGGCTGACGGCATAGAATCTTCTGTCACATATGTGGTGGCAAAAGCTTATAAATCATGCCCGTGGATAGGTGTGTAGATGTGTCTTGCAGTTCCTGGAAAGGTCCTCGAAATAAACGGCGATAAGGCGAAAGTAGACTATGGAGGGGTCATAAGGGATGCTAACATCTCCCTTGTGCCCGCAAAAATCGGAGACTATGTAATAGTTCATGCCGGTTTTGCTATAGAGATAATGGATAAGGATGAGGCGAAAAAGGTACTAGAACTATGGGATGAGTACTTCGAATCCATGGGTATTAAAAATGCATGAAATCTCCGTAATGGGCCAGCTAATAAAGGCAATTCTCGAAAAATTAAACGAGTATGAGTTCAAAGAGGTGCAGGAAGTCGAGATCTCTGTTGGAGAACTGGCCTTTCTGGCAGAAGATCAGCTGAGATTCGCTTTCGAGGTCCTGACTGAGGACACTGCGCTCCGTGGTGCCGGACTTGTTATAAAGAGCTCAAAAAGCATAGTGAAATGTGAGAACTGCAGATACGAAGGGCCTCTGAATGTCGAGGACGACCCGAAATACCATATAGCCTTCCCGATTTTCGCATGCCCGAAATGCAATAGCCCGGTAGAGGTCATAAAAGGCAGGGAGTGCGAAGTAACCAATGTCAGGCTCACCATCGAACAGGACGGCAAAGAGAAATAATTTATACCCCCATCCATTGGTCCATTGATAACATGAATCCAGAAGACAGAGTTTATACAAAGGATCATGAATGGGCCAAGATAAAGGGAAACATAGCAACAATCGGAATAACCGACTATGCTCAGAAAGAGATGACCGACATAGTGTATGTGGAACTCCCGAACAAGGGTATACTGATAGAGGCAGGAGATGTCCTGTGCACCGTGGAATCCGTTAAAAACGCATCCGATGTGTTTTCGCCGGTTTCCGGGAAAGTGGTGAGCGTGAACAAGGACCTGGAAGAAGAGCCCGAGCTAATAAACAAAGATCCCTACGGAAAGGGATGGATCGTGAAAATCGAGATGAGCGAGGAACCAAAGGGATTTATGAGTCCAAAGGAGTACGAAGAGTATCTGAAATCTCTCTGATGCGCTCCATCAGTAAATCCATACCCTCGCCTGTAAGGGCTGAAACCTTTAAATTCCCTGTTTTTCTTTTCAATATGTCTGCCTTTGTCTCCACCACGATTGCGGGCACCTGAAATTCCTTCGTTATGTTCTCCATCAGTTTCTCCTGTTTTTCAATGCCGTATCCGCATGTCTCACTCGGATCGATCACGAAAACGAGTATGTCCGTGGCATAGCTCAGGGCTGCCATGGCTTCCCTTTCTATCTCGTTCCTTTTTTCGGGCTCTCTGTCAAGAAGACCGGGAGTGTCTATGAACTGAAAAACCCTTTCCTTTTCGATCCTGTGACCCACGATTATTTTCTTGGTCGTGAACGGGTAAGAGGCAATCTCTGGTTCCGCTGTGGAGAGCGCCCTTATTATGGAGGATTTACCGACGTTCGGACATCCCGCCATCACCACATCCACGGCATCATTCCTCATCTCGGGGAGATTTATCAATATTTCTCTGGCCTTTGCGAGGATTTTCAGGTCCTTATCTACCTTTTTTACCACAGAAGATATCCTTCCGTAGACCTTTTTTCGGATAAAGGCATGATTTTTCTCATCTATCTTTCTCTTTTCCTCCCTTGCAATGGATACCGCCTTTTCGGAGGCCCATTGGAGGTTAGCGAGTGATTTCTTGAGGGCGTCCCTACCAACCTTTATATCTATTATTTCCCTGTAAAACGGACTCAGTTTGTCGATGGACGGGAATTTTTTCACATATCTTTTCAGGGTGTGCGAAACGGTATCCGAAAAGCTGTTTATGCGGTCTACCGTATCTTCCTTTCTGCCCTTATATCCTACCTTCTCGGCCTTTTTAAAGGCCTTATCAAGAATCTCCTGTGCTGTTAGTATGGTCGGTATGTTGTACATATCACTTCGCTATCATAGCCCTTATCCTGTCGGATGCGTTCTCAGCATGGTTCGCTATATCTCCGAGTATGCTCACCAATTTTGTCAGATGCCATATGGCAATGGGATCGAGTTTATCCTCCAGAGAAAATATCTTCTTGGTTATCTCTCTCTCCGCCATGTCAGACTCATGCTCGAATCTGTGGACATTGTAGATATACTGCTTCGTTTCCTCCCTCTCTTTCTCGGAAAAGGAGGTTTCCAGCACATGAGGTATGTTGTTCACGGCCTTTTCGAATTCTTCCACTGTTTTAACCACTATTCTCTGGAGCCTGGAGAAATCCTCGGCCAGTTCCGGCGGAAGCGGCTTTCCGCGCATATCTATCCATATAACCGCATCTTCGGCATAATCGAGTATGCTGTCCTCCTCGGTGAGCGTCATGAGAAAGAAGCTCTTATCCACGGGCATCCATATTCCTTTCGGAAGATGGTTTCTTATATTGCTCTTTATCCTGTCGGCCTCGTTTTCGAGTTCCTCGACCCTCCTCTTCATCTCGCGGAATTTCTCCATATCTCCCCTTTCGAAGGCGGTGAGCGCCTCATCCAGCGCTCTCACACACTCCTTTACCTTACCGGCATGCTCTATAAGCCCGTCGAACGGAGACCTCCTCAGGGTTTTTCCAACAGGTGCTCTGTATTTCATGTTATCAACTCACAGTAACAAATGACTCAATCCTATATATAAAGAAATCGAAAGAGCTATTGCAAGCGGGATGGTTATCAGCCATGATATCACTATGTTCCTCAACACTCTCAGGTCTATGGCTGCCAGACCCCTTGCGAGTCCCACACCTACAACGGCACCCACGACCGTATGTGTTGTGGAGATGGGCATACCTATTTTCGAGAATCCGAGGACCGTCGTTGCTACGGCGAAATCTATCGAATACCCTCTGGTGTTCGTAAGTTCGGTTATCTTGAATCCAACCGTCTTTATGACCCTATACCCCCATGTGAACACACCTACGCTTATGCCGATTCCTCCGAGCGCAAGGAGATACCAGGGGATGCTTGCCCCTGTTGGTATGGCCTCCTGCTGTACCGTCAGGAACACCGTCCCGAGAGGCCCTATGGCATTTGCCACATCATTGGCCCCGTGTGCGAAGGCGACATAGCACGAGGTCATTATCTGAAGACCCCTGAATATCCTCTCGACCCGCTTGTACTTGTCACTCTCCTGCCCCCATCTCTCAACGGCCCTGGAAATGAGGATGTATCCCACAAGACCGGTGACCAGACCCACAATGACCGCTACGAGTATAACGAGCGGTATGTTGTCGCTTATCCCGAGTTTCTTCCCGAAACTTGTCTTTAGATTCAAAGAAAGGGCTATTACAAAGAAAGTCGCACCCACGTATATGGGACTGCCTCTGACTGCGCTCCTTATCGGGTCATCGCTTGCAAGAACGAATCTGGCGATTATTTTGAACACCAAATAGGCAATCATCATTCCAGCTATGGGAGAGACCAGCCAACTGGATGCTATGAGACCCATCTTCGTCCAGTCTATACCCGCCGTTCCGCCGGCTATCAGTCCGAAGCCCATTACGGCACCGACTATGAAATGGGAGGTCGATACCGGAAGTTCTTTCCATGTGGAAAGTGTAACGCCTATGGCAGCGGCCAACAGGGAAGCCAGCATACCTATTATGACTATTCTGTAATCCCCGAACTGTTCCAGGTCGACTATGCCCTTACCCACCGTTTTGGTTACGTGCTCTCCAAGCAGAACAGCACCCGCCATTTCGAGTATTCCCGCTATTATGACAGCCTGTTTCAGTGTTATGGCTTTTCCACCCACAGCGGTAGCCATGGAATTGGCCACATCATTGGCCCCTATGGTCCACGCCATATATAGTGCGGTGGCAATAGCGATGAGCAGAAGTATTGTGGCGGCGATCACTGAGTGTGGGAAACGATTTCAGTATTTCAATCTATTGCCGAAGCAAAGGGCTCAGAAATATATCTCCTCTTCATCATCATAATGCTGGGGAACATCCGTGTATTGTCGCCTTTCCTCATATACCTTACTTTCGGGCAAATCCTCCGGTTCACGGTCGCCGCCGGAACATTCCTTTCTATATGCCAAATATTCGACTATTCTGTATATTGCCTTGAAAGAAAGCGATATGGCAAGTATAAGGGCAATTCCAGGAACGAATACCTCATAGGCATATGTATCTCCTTCGTAATATATGTTCATACTTCCTATGAAAAAGTATCCCCACAGAGCAAGCAATATGGATGATGCCAGAGCGAATAGCAGCCTTTTAACGCTCCCTCTCTCATAATATGCCCCTACCGAAGCGAATATCGTAGTACTTGTGCCGAACATCATTATGTAAAGCGATGTGTTATTGAAATATCTCGAGGGATCTCCGCCGTTTTTTGCGATATAAACCGAAACTATGGTTACAAAGAGCATGGGAAGGAGCACGATGAATATGAAGTACAGTGTCCCTACGGCCACCGCTTTGCCCAGCTTGCCCATCATGCATCCCTCCTCATCTCATACGACCAGCCGGAGATGTTCTCTGTAACCCTCACTATTACATAACTGGGATATGCGGTCACCGATACCGAAGCGGTCCTTATAATATGCACTCCGACCGGGACCGTATATCGGTCGTTCGAAATTCCTACAACGTTTCCCAGCGAATCGTAGGCTGTTATTAGTAGCGAGATGTCCAGCTCTCTCGAATAGTTGTTCGTGAAAGAGTATTCCACATAGGCGGTATTGAAGGCGCTCTGAAGCTCTCCTATGACAAGATTGTCGAAGGGCGCTCCCCACCGATATTCCGTGGAATACCTGAAGTTCATGCCCGAATCGGTGGAAATCCTCGCCTCTACCGGAAGAGTCATGCTGTGAGTCATGAAATAGAAGACATCATCGTCGGAAATCTCAAAGTGC
>JAJRTH010000051.1 GCA_024278375.1 archaeon
CGATGTCTTTCCCCTCTTCTTTCAGGTAGTATCTGCACCTCGGGTTCTGACATGTGATGTCTGTACTGCTCCTTGGTCTGGCCATATATGGGGATAGTATTTCTCCTATATAAATTATGCGGTCCATTCAAGGACAGTACCGATGGGCGCCTTAATTGCGGAGCACCTCTGAGGTGATCTGCAGAATTTTTCCGCAAGACTTATATAGCGTTCATCTATTAATGCCCTGATGCTTCGAATGAATGAAGTTGGGAGCGTATTCCATTCAATAGGCCTTTTGCTTGGGATAGGTGGGTTTTTCGCCTCAAACTACGTTGGATATTATGATTCCCTGCTTTTCAATACGACCTGCTGCGTACTGTGGCTCATAATCATCCTTCTTCTTGCGGTATGGGTTTACAAGGATGCGGAGAGCAGGGGAATGAGCGGTGCTCTTTGGGTTATTGTCTTCCTTCTCCTCGGATTCATCGGCCTTATAATATACCTCATCGTACGCAAGCCAGTTCAGCAACCGAGAGTACAGTACGGATATCAGAACATTCAGGGATATGGGTATCCCCCGCCTCAAACAGCCCAGACCTCTTCCCCTCAAATCATAAAAGAAAAAGAGATAATAAAGGAAGTCGTGAAGATAAAGTGTCCTTACTGCGGGGCTCTCGTGGATCAGGGCATTGATAGATGTCCCAACTGCGGGGCCCCTCTAAGATGAAAAAACTTATATATGAAATTAAGAAATAGGAGATCGATAATATGCATCTCGAAAGTGAAAAGAGGTATTACCTCGGATGGGGCCTTGCTTTCATAGGACTTGCGATAGGGATTTTTCTGCAGAGCCAGTACGACGACCTGTCCCTATCCATAGGGGTTTTTCTGATAATTGTGGGAATCGGGCTGATGATCTCGGCGTTCATACCGAAATACGAGTCCCTGACACTGGGCTCCGGAGCGACATTCATAGCTGCCGGAGCTCTCGTTCTGCTTTCAAGATATTCCGGAGGGAATCTGCTGAACGGGATAGCCGTGCTGGCTGCCATAGTCGGGGCGGTCCTGCTGATAACAGGAATGAAGAAGGAGTGGTGATATGACAGACCTAAGGGAAAAGGTTGCTCGGGACAGGACTTTCCTGAAAAAGCTCGAACTTGCCATACCGGGTTTCAGAGGCTATCGGAAAAGGGAGGACAGAAGGGTAGCGGACAGCCTCCTTAGAAAGCAGCTGGCAGATAGGCTGCGCGAATGCACCAGGATGGCGGAGGAGATAAGGGAAGCTCTGGCATCCCAGATGGAACTGGACCTCATAAGAGAGGCGGGCAATCTGGTCAACAGGCTCGACGCCCTGGAATCCAAGGTGAGGCATGCGGAGCAGGGGTATGCCGGCGTTTCACCGGACATAAAGGTTCTGGAGGACGAGATAGAGAGGCTCTATGAGTTCGACTACCACCTCATAGAGGGGATTGAAAAGCTGAAAAAGCTCCTGAACTCTGCGAAGGAATCCGTCCTTATGGGGGATATGGATGGATACAAGACCCAGTTAAACGCCATAAATTCCGGGATAAAGGATTTCCTGTCCACATTCAACAGGAGGATTGAGATAATTACCGAAACAGGGGTGTTCGCATGAAGATATTCAGCAAGCATGGTAAAAGCAATCCCGATTTGGAAGATGCCAGAAAGACCTTTTCATGGCTTGACCAGTACAAAGGAGAGAATGTTATATGGAAGCTTCCCAGAAATGTGCAGTGGAACGACAACATCGTTGTCAGAGAGGATGAATGGGCCGTGTTCTTCAGAGATGGAAAGGCGATGCATGTCTTCGATGTGCCTGGCAGATTCGCACTCACAACCCAGAACGTCCCTGTCCTTGCAACTCTGGCCACGAAGGTAACCGGTGTGAGGCAGCTTGGTGAGATATTCTGGGTTCAGAAAAGGGAGCTCAGGGGCAAGTATGGAACTCTGGAGCCCTTCGTCTTCAGGGACCCTGATTTTGGAGTGGTCAGAATAAGGGCCTTCGGACAGTTCGCATACAAAGTGGAGGATCCTGCACTGCTGATAACGCAGTTCGCAGGCACCATGGGCTACACGACGAGCGCCGAGATAATACAGTGGATAAAGGGCGAGTTCATAAAGGCGCTCAACGATGTCATAGGAGAGTTGAAAACAAAGAAAGGCATGAGCATACTAGACATGCCTGCATACCTTCAGGAGATTGAGCAACTAATACTTGCCTCCGTTAACTCCGACACCCTGAGATACGGGATAAGAATCACCAAGGTATCTGACATAAACCTCAATCTGCCAAAGGAGGTCGAGGAGGCCATAGACAAGAGGTCCTCCATGGCCGCGCTCGGCGTTAATTACATGCAGTATCAGACAGGAAAGGCCATAGAAGGAGTCGGCCAGGGGGCCGCGAAAGGCGGGGATTCCGCGAACTTCGCAGGCATGGGAGCAGGCATAGGCGCGGGATATGCCATGGGTCAGGCGATGGTCTCCGGAATGTCCCCTGCATCCGGTTCTCCACCTCCTGCCGGAGCAGGGCTTCCCTGTCCGAAATGCGGATATATGAACCCTCCGGGCGCCAAATTCTGCATGAACTGCGGCACACCGCTGAGCGCTCCCCGGCACTGTGCTAACTGCGGAGCGGAAATACCTGCTAGAGCGAAGTTCTGCCCAAATTGTGGGACGAAGGTCGGGTAAGGAAGAATGGCACCATAACTTGATAGATAAAGAAAATGTTGATGTACTGGGATGTTTGTTTAATGGCTGGTAGGCATGATGATAAAATATCTAAATAAAGACATGGTTCAAAAGGGAATAGAAACAGCATCTCCCCTAATATCTCTAGCAGAATGGGTGCTGGGAATAGGAGGTTTTGCCAAAGCGATAGTTGACACCGCAGGAGATGCTAACACAGGATGGAGTGGATAAAAATGGAAGAAAAAACGTGGTTAATCAGCAAAAAAGGCGATAAAATATCAAGCATTCTTTTATTATTTGTTGGGGGGTTGGTGTTGGTGCCATTAATTTATTTAGTATCCGGTATCTGCCTTTTTAGTTTTACTCCATTAATTTTGTTTATAGATACAATATTTATCTTCTTATTTTTATTTGCATATTATATACTTAAAGTCACAGGTAATTGGGATAATCCAAAAATAATAACAGTCAAAACAGATAAAATAATTATAGGAGAAAAGTTCACAGATGGGCAAACAAGAAAGGATATAATACCGATTGAAGGAATAAGAAGGATACAAATTAACAAAAAGGACGCTCTTATAGAATTTTTAGACTCTGATGGAGTACCTTGTAGAGGGTATATAGTATGGAGAAAATATTCCCATGATGACAGAAAAAAGCTGGAAGAGGTGCTAAAAGAAATACTTAAAAGAGTAAACAAAAAAGAAGTCGAAATAAAGACATTCTTTGGTAGAGACAGAGCATAGGGAGGATAAAATGGAAGAAAAAATGTGGGTAATCAGCAAAAAAGGCGAAAAATTAAGTGATATATGCATAATTATTATAGGTATGATTCTGGGATTAATCGTGTATTTTTATCCATACTCCAATAGTTCGTCTTTTTTCAGACAAAATGACCTGTATTTCATTTTACTCCTAATATTAGCGGCCATAATGGTTTACTTTTGGATAAAATATTTTTCTAACTGGCAGAACCCAAAAATAATAAAAATAAGAGATAACACAATCATAACCGAAGAAAAGCTTCCAAACGGAAAAATTGAGCGGTATGGAATACCACTTGATGGGATATACAGGATGACGATAAAGAGAAGAGAAACACTAATTGAGTACAGAACACCAGATGGTAAGGAATTCATATGGCGTTTGATAAGGCCAGGATATGCCAGAGAAGATAAGAAAAAGCTAGAAGAAATACTGGAAGAAATCATTAAAAGAATAAACAAAAAAGATGTCAGAATAGTCCAGAGGAGATGAAATAATAAATTAGATATAGGAGTTGATATCTATGAGAGAAAGCATGGGCCTCTCAACACTCTATAAATATGAAATACTCTCCTTAGCCCTGCCTTTTGATATTGCACCAGCCGTGGGAGCTTTTTCCTTTGATGTGGCATATGCAATTCCAACCTCCGACTCCTCAGACGGCTCCATAGAGGCGGGAATGAATGACACCATAATAGTCCCATCGCAGATATTCACAAACTCCTACTTCTACCAGCACGAGATAGTTGAAGGCAATGGAAACGAGACATGGCCGACCCTGACATTCTACTCAGACGATGAGAACGCCGAGAACACCACCGCCCACGTCTCCGGGATAATCACAGGAAACATAACAGGAGATGAATTCCTTGAGCTTTTGGAAGAGCTTTCCAAGAACACCACATGGGAGATAGCGTACAATTATACCCTCGATGACCCGACATACATGAACCTTCCCAGGGATGTTCTCAAACTCGTTCCATTCTCAGGCTATGCAATCCAGTATAACACCAATGCCATCGTTCTGATTGAAAACTCACCGACAGAAGACCTCGCAGTCTCTTCCAAATGGAGTTACAATACCGTCAATTTCGATATCGGCTCGATAATAGGGGGAATCATAAACTTCGCAATAGAGGTCGGAACCGTTGTCTGGGACTTCGTTAAGACAGTGGGGAACATCGTCTGCTCCGCAATAACCGCTGTGGTAACAGCATTCACGGACTTCGTTCAGCAATTAGCGGATGCCATAGAAAACTTCGGGAAAGCGATTGTGGGTGCGTTCGAGGATGCGATTGATGCGGTGAAGGATGCGATTCAATGGGCGATTGGACTCTTCTTATCTATTAAGGAATGGGTATTAAATAACATTAAGAATATATTGAAACCGACATTTGAGGATATGCTTCAAGAAGACATTACTCCAACACTTTCAAATAGTGAGTTTAAAAATTTGGCAATGCAGATAAGCTCTGGAGCTTCCTTAAACAAGGTTATAGGGATTTTGATGACTTCAATAGAGCTTATAAGTATTTTGGATAGTCTTAATATAATTTTGTACATTGTCAATCTTGATTTAGCGGTATTATTTGCTGTACCATTTTTGGTTTCATTCATTATATCAGTAGATGATTTCAAAAATGCATATAAAGAGGCTGCAGAAGAGGAAAGTTCAAGCACCACTAACACGAAAACGGAATATAACATGGCATCTAATAGTGATCAAAAAAGAGATATTGGC
>JAJRTH010000052.1 GCA_024278375.1 archaeon
ATAATCGAGATCCTATTCCAGCACGGAGGTATGAATACCACAAGAATCACCGAAGAGCTAAAGAACAGAAGGGGGAGCGCTTCGAGGAGAATAGTCAGAGATAAGCTCCAGAATCTTGTGGAAAAAGGTATTGTTGATTGCGTGGAAAAGAAAAATGAAAAGGAGTATATGATGTCCGAGTCCGCCGTAAGAAGGTGGTTAAAAGTGCTCGGCATCGATATAAAGGGTGAATGATATAGGGTGTATTAGGTGATAAAATGAATGAAGATGATAAGAAGGATATAGAAGAGATGAAAGAGATCATGAACACATTGAAAGAAACAGTGCCAGAGCTGATAAAAGGTATAGTCGATGCCCTCTACTCTGGACAGAACGCCGAAGAATTCGGGAAACAGGTTGCAGGCTTCTACAAGAGCATGATTGATGCTGGCATGGATAAGAGCGAGGCCTATGAACTAACAAGGAAATTCATGGAAAGCAGAGATATATCCTCATTACTGAAGAAAGTACTTTCCGAAGAGGGGATGAAAGAAGGACTTCATAAAAATATCGAGATAAAGATAAAGAAAAAAGAGGAAGATACCGGAGAGGAGTAATTGGAGCGCTCCTCCTTCCCACATATTTTTGCCTTTACCATTGTAATCCTTTTCAGACTTCTTTTTGTATATCTGGCATATAAGAAGACCGTAAGGAGATATGTAAAAAAATTCAGAAAAACCCTGATTAAACACGGGATTCCGAAAAATGTAGCGAACGACCTCTCTGGAGAACTCGGAGTAATCAGTTTGAAAGATTTTTTCAATGTGATATCCTCCAAAAAACTTCCGCTACGACTGAGCAAAGTAAAGTAGCAGCGGGGGTGGAACGACAAAAATGCGAAAAATTTTTGGAGCGAACCCTCCGGTATTTCGAATGAAATGAGAAATAGCGGGGGGTGGATTTGAACCACCGATCTTCGGGTCTCTCACTCGCAGGCGAGTTTTCGTCCTCGCAAGCTGCGGATATGAGCCCGACGGGATTTCCTGGCTACCCCACCCCGCTATGGTGGGTTTTCTTATGAGCCCGACGGGAGGAGCGAAATGCGTTTTCTGTGCGGGTTTTTGAGGCAGCATTTTGCGACCAAGCCTTCCCGTAAGGGAAGAGCGTGTTTCCTGGCTACCCCACCCCGCTATGGTGGGTCTGAGATTTGTCGCTCTATTCCATTAACAGGACTCTGATATAAAGATATCGTACGACCGCATTTTATGGGTTAATGTTTTAAACATGAAAGTTTAGTTGCATATTGATGCAAAAGAAATCATTGCCGGTGGTACCGCAATATGCCCTCAGAAACGAGCCGGTATCCGGAAATCTCCTGATGAAATACAGAGGTTTCGGCAAAGATGCGAGATATCTGCTTCTCATGAGCCTTTTCGGAGCGGTGGGTGGCACAACAATATGGTTCATCCTGGTTCTCTATCTAAGAGAGCTCGGGTATGCGCCTTCTTTCTTCGGGAGCATCATATTCCTTCAGGGAATGTCCAATGCTCTTGTGGCCATTCCGGCAGGCAGATTGTCTGACTTTCACAGCAGAAAGGCTCCGATAATCCTGGGGACATTTCTCTCTTTTGTGGGAACCTCTCTCCTGGTGCTGCCGGTAAACCCCGAAATACTGATAATTTCCGCCCTCCTGATGGGCAACGGTGTCGGATTCTCCATGTCCGCTTTTTCCTCCCTGATAGCCGACAAAACCGATGTGCACAAGAGAAAGTACCTGTTTTCCCTTCAGAGCATCTCCATGCTTGTTGGCAGTGCTCTCGCCATCCTTGTTTCCGGCGCTCTTCCGGATATCTTCAGGTCCTCTGGAAATGCCGTATACGGCTACAGGGTTGCACTCGGAATAGGAGCGCTCTTCATGTTCCTTCAGTTCACTCTTTCATTATTCATCCAGGACTCGAAAAGGGAGAAAAAGCCGTCCAGGCTCATGCCCAAATCCCTTGGTCTGATAATAAAATTCTCGATTCCCATGTGCCTCATAGGCATAGGTGCCGGCATGGTGATGCCTTTCATGCAGCTCCACTTTGCGATAAGGTTCGGGATAATGCCGACCGGAATCGGTATAATTTTCGCAATAACCCAGCTTTCCATGATACTTCTCATATTCATCCTCCCGAGGGTTGCCGAAAGGAGGGGCAGTGTTATGACCGCCGTGTACCTCGAAGCCGTGGCGACATTGCTCATGGGTCTGCTGCCGATACTCCCGTATCTGCCCCTAGGATTCTTTCTGTTCACAGGGATTTACATAATAAGGACGATTGTCATCAACTCCGTGGGTCCGATAACGAGTGCCTTCAGGATGAGCGTTGTGGACGATGAGGACAGAGGGATTGCCGATGCCGTCGTGGCTGTGGTCTGGATGGGTTTTAATTCTCTCGGCTCCCTCGCAGGGGGATATGTGATGATGATATCCCTTGACCTGCCATTCTACGCTGCGGCGCTCTTTTACGGGTTATCCGTTCTCTCCTATTACTGGTTTTTTCACAGGATGGATGATGTATAAGAATTGAAAAGCAACCCACGACGAATTAGGGCCGAATCTCGGTTACAGGAAATAGGGCGTTCACAACAGGAGGGCGTAAGGCCCTGATGGGTGAACTATTAATAAAACACCTAACGGGGTTGGGACGAGCAAAGCGAGGAAATGCAGGGGTTGGGATTCGAACCCAAGAACCACTAAGGACCAGACCCTGAATCTGGCGCCGTTGACCTGGCTTGGCTACCCCTGCATCTGCAGGTGATGATACGGATGGGGAAAAGAGCCCCGAATATAAGCGTTTTCTTCTTTGATTGAAAAACTGTAAAATACTAAAGCCCATTTCGGAGCATGCACAAGGATGTACAGACCGGCGATATTGTGGAGATAAGGACGGAAAAAGGGACATACAAAGGCACGATCATGCCAAAGCACGAGTTCAGTCGTGATGAAATAATAATATTGAAACTGGATAACGGCTACAATATCGGAATTTCCATAAAAGACGTATTGTCGTTAAAAGTTCTCGGGAAGGGTGAAAAGGCCGGCATCAGAAGGGAAAAAATGGAGAGAGGTACCGGAGAAAGCGGTAAAAAAATAACTCTGTTCAGCACAGGGGGGACGATAGCAAGCTATGTTGACTACAGGACAGGGGCAGTTCATCCGGCAATAAGCTCCGAAGACCTTCTTTTCTCAGTTCCGGAGCTGGCTGACTTTGGAGACATAGAGGCAAAGGTTCTGTTCAGTCTTCTCAGCGAGGATATAGGTCCGAAAAACTGGAAAACAATGGCCATAGAAACGGCGAAGGCCCTGAACTCCGGCTCTGTCGGGGTTATAATGGCACATGGGACAGACACCATGGGATACAGTGCCGCAGCGCTCTCCTTCGCACTGAAAAATCTGACCGGCCCTGTGGTTTTTGTCGGTTCCCAGCGCTCTTCCGACAGACCAAGCTCGGATGCCACCATGAACCTTCTCTCGGCTGCCGGAGTTGCCGTGAGTGGGCTTGGCGAGGTGGTGGTGGTCATGCATGCCGGAACAGGCGACGATTACTGTCATGTCCACAGAGGAACGAGGGTGAGAAAGATGCACACCTCCAGAAGGGATGCCTTTACAAGCATAAATTCCGAACCGATAGGGAAAGCAACACCCGATGGATGCGAGCTCCGGAATCACAGAAAAAGGAGGGAGGGCAAGGTTGAGGTCTTTCCTGATTTCGAGGAAAGCGTGGCTCTTCTGTATTCCTATCCCGGCCTGAGCGGCGAGATGCTCGAGCATATGCTTTCCGGAATGAAGGGGCTTGTTATCGCCGGAACAGGGCTGGGTCACATGAAATCCGCCCTCATTCCGATGATTGGGGATGCGGTGAAGAACGGGGCCTTTGTAGTGATGACCTCCCAGTGTCTCCACGGTACGGTCAACATGAATGTCTATTCCAGCGGCAGGGAGCTGATTAAGGCGGGAGTCATACCTGGTGGAGACATGCTTCCGGAAACTGCGTATGTGAAGCTTTCATGGGCTCTAGCAAACCTCGAGCACGAAAAAATTCCGGAATTCATGGTCACGGAGATTGCGGGAGAACTCGAAGAGAGGAGATTCCTATGAGATGCGACAATAGAAAACTTCGTAGTTTGACCTCTCAGAGGAGGCGGTATCCATGAAAGAGGATTATGAGATTGCTGGAGAAGCCGAGCTAAGACCGATAACGGAGATTGCGGAGAAAGCCGGATTTCTGGACGGCGAACTGGAACCCTACGGGAATTACATCGGAAAGATATCGCTTAAAGCGTGGGATAGACTGAAGGATGAAAAGGGCGGGAAGCTCATCCTTGTTACCACTATAAACCCGACACCTGCCGGTGAGGGAAAGACCACCATGACCATAGGTCTTGCGCAGGCGCTTGCGAAGCTCGGGAAAAGGACATTTATAGCCATAAGAGAGCCGTCTCTCGGTCCGGTATTCGGGATAAAAGGGGGTGCTGCTGGAGGCGGTTATTCCCAGGTGCTTCCCATGGAGGACATAAATCTGCATTTCACAGGAGACATTCATGCAATAGCGGCAGCGCATAATCTGATTTCCACGGTTATTGACAACCATCTCCATTTCGGGAATTCTCTGGACATAGACTGCAGGAGGATACTATGGCCCAGGGTCATGGATATGAACGACAGAGCGCTCCGCAACATAGTTGTTGGTCTCGGAGGGCCCAAGGACGGAGTGCCGCATGAGAACTCCTTCTCGATAACCGCTGCATCGGAGATAATGGCGATCCTGTGCCTCTCCACATCCATCGATGACCTGAAAGAGAGAATAGGCAGAATAATCGTGGCTTATACCAAGAAAGGAAAACCTGTCACCGTGGCCGAGCTGAAGATTGTCGGTGCCGTCGCCTCGCTTCTGAAACATGCCATAAAACCGAATCTGGTACAGAGCATAGAGGGGGTGCCGGCATTCGTGCACGGAGGGCCCTTTGCCAACATAGCCATAGGTACCAACAGCCTCATGGCCACGAAAATGGCCCTGAAACTCTCGGATTACGTGGTTACCGAGGCCGGATTCGGCGCCGACCTGGGTGCGGAGAAATACTTTGACATTGTTTCCAGGGTTGGCGACCTTAAACCGGAGCTGGCCGTGGTCGTCGTTACAATCAGGGCCCTGAAATATCACGGAGGAGTGAAGGACCTTAAGAAAGAGAACGTGAATGCCGTGGAAAGGGGTTTTGCCAATCTGAATAAACATCTCCAGAACATCTGGCTGTTCGGGATACCGGTAGTCGTGGCCGTAAACAGGTTCGAGGATGACAGTGAGGCCGAAATAGAGAAAATACTCGAACTCTGCAGAGGTATGGATGTTCCGGTTGCGGTGGCGGATGTCCACGCGAGAGGAGGAGAGGGAGGTATCGAACTTGCGAGAAAGGTCATAGAGAACACCGGAAAATCCTCATTCAAACCGCTTTATCCTCTCGAGATACCTCTGAGAGAAAAGATAGAGATCATCGCCACCTCGATTTACGGCGCAAGAACGGTTAGCTTCTCCGCAAAGGCCGAAAAGGAGATGGAGCATCTGGAATCCCTTGGGCTAGGGAATCTTCCGATATGCATGGCAAAGACCCAGTACTCGTTCTCCGACGACCCTAAGAAAAGGGGCGTACCGAAAAGGTTCAAGATAAAGATAAGAGAGATGCGGATATCTGCCGGTGCCGGTTTTGTGGTGCCGATAACGGGGACCATGACAACCATGCCGGGTCTTCCTAGACACCCTGCGGCCGAGAAGATAGAGATAGACAACGAAGGCAAAATAAGCGGATTGTTCTGAGGTGAAATATGAGGATAGACCTACACATCCACACGAAATACTCCACCGACGGAAGGGAAGAGATAAAGGACATCGTCAGATATGCGAAGAAGATCGGGCTCGGAGGAATTGCCATAACAGACCACACTTCGATAAAAGGCTGGAAAGAGGCTGTTTCTCTGGGAAAGGAGCGAGGTCTCGTCATCATCAGGGGAGAGGAGGTGAGTTCTTCCGAAGGACACATCCTCGCTTACGGGATTTCCGATTTTATAGAAAAGGGCTTGAGCCCAGAAGAAACCGTGGAGAAAATAAGAGAAAACGGAGGTGTGGCTGTGGCCGCTCATCCTTACAGGCTGTCCAACGGTGTCGGAGAGAGGGTCGTGAGAAGGGTGGATTTCGATGCCATAGAGGGGATGAACGCACGCTCTCCTTACTTCGTAAACCAGAAGGGTATCCGGCTTGCCCGGGAAATCGGGCGACCCATAACCGGAGGGAGCGACTCGCATCTCCTGAGGGAGCTTGGCAGGGCTTATGCCATCTTTACCGACGAAGCGGGAAATTCAGATGAGGTTGTTGATGCCATAGCCAAAGGAAGGGTGAGCTTCGGCGGAAAGTCCCTGGGAAAAACTGAGCTTCTGAGTCAGGGACTAAGAAAGTGCATCAGATGGATGGGTAGGGGGTTCCAGAGGATATGAACATCGAGCAAAAATTTAATAAGTTCCTCGGATAACAGGGCGATTAGATGCCTAAGAAAAAAATTTCAGAGATACGGAGCGCGGAGGAAAAATACCGTGCCCTGACCTCAAAAAGAGATGAACTGAATGCTCAGGCGAGGCTTTTAAGGGAGGAGAGAAATCTGATTCTGGAAAAGAGAAGAGAGGCGATGAAGGAGCTGGACAAAATAAGGAGGAGAAAGAGAGAGCTCATAGACCGGATGAGGGACCACAAGAAACTCAGAAACGAACTTCAGACCAGAGCCAAGGAATTCATAGAGGTTAAGAAGAACAAGCTCAAGGGGAGAGCGGGAAATGCAAGGGAGGAGATGGAGAGGCTGAAAAGAGATGTCGAGAGAATGAAAGAGAGACAGGAAACCACATCTCTCAGCGTGGAAGAGGAAAACGAACTCCTGGAAAATCTGAGAAAGAAGATGGCCAGGATAAAGGAACTTGAAAAGATAGCTAAAGACGAGGAAGAAATAAAGGGTGAGATTGAGGAACTGAACAATAAAATAGACGAGCTTTTCAAACTTGCCGACGAAGAGCACAAAAAGGTTGTTGAGATAAGCAAGGAAATAGATGCTGTACAGAGGGAATTCAACGAAAAATTCAACGAGATATCCGCTCTGATAGCCGAAGAAAAGGAAAAACACGAAGAATATATGGAAATAAAGAAAGAGGCCGATGAATGCCACGCAAAGGCCATGCAGTTCAGGGAGAAGATACTCAGCGTTAAAAGAGAGAGATGGAAGGAAATTCAGGAAAAGAAGAAGGTCGTGGAAGAGCACAACAAGAACGTCAAAAAGGTGCTCGAGGACGAGAAAAAGAAGGAGGAACTGGCCGAAGAGGCTGTGAAACTGCTCCTCAAGAAGGGAAAGATAGAGATATGATTGGCTTTTGTGCCAAAATCTAATAATAGGTAGTTGAATATTGCATTGGAGGAGGCGAAATATGAGGTGCGAAATGTGCGGAAAAGAGGTGCCATACCTCAAAACAGCCCTTGTTGAAGGTGCTGTTCTCAGAGTCTGTGATCGTTGTGCCCGGTTCGGAGAGGAAATAGACGAAAGAGAGGCAAAGAAATATGAAAAAGGAAGCTCGGCAGTCGTGGAAAAACTCGAGATGAGAGAAAGACGGATGCGAGAGAGGGACATCCTTGAAGAGGAAGAGGTTCTGGCACCGGATTACTCCGATAGAGTCAGAGAAGCCAGGATGAAATCCGGACTTACCAAAGAAGAACTTGCGAAGAGAATCAACGAGAAGAGGTCCGTTGTTGCTAAGATAGAATCGGGAGAACTGGTCCCTGATGAGGAATTGAGGAAGAAACTCGAAAAATTCCTGGGGATAAATCTAATGGTAAAGGTTGAGCCGGTTCATGTACAGAGAAAAAGCGGAGAAAGGAGAGGACTTACATTAGGAGACCTCATAAGGATAGAAAAATAGCGATTCTGGCATCCTTTTCTCTTATTTTACTTTTAATATCATCTCCCCCTTCACGGGCCATCGTTATAGAAGACATAGATGCGGAGGTGACTGGCGATTACATGCTTTTCACAGCGAAAATAGTCAATTTTTCCGGTGCGGACAACGTGACCGTGCAACTGCATTATCTATTCGGAGAGGATATCTCAAAAGAAATGGGCTGGAACTTCACGTTCATGAAATATGATTCGGAATCTGGGCTTTGGAAGACTGAGATTGCGAAAAAAGGTGATTCGGGTACCGTATATTATTGGGTCAGCGCTCTAGATGCTTCTCAGAACAGCAGCGTTCATTACGATGCCTACGGTTCGGAAGAATATCCCGAGAGAATCAGCTATTCCGCACCAGTAAAGCAGGATTTGGGGCCCTGTCTTATCGGTTTCTTTCTGGGCTTTGTCCTTTTCGAGATTATCATGAGATATGGCCCGATGAAGAAGGTTTTCAGAAGAAGTGGCGGGAAAAATGATGGCAGAAACGAGGAAGACAATCATGCAGAGGTGAGGAGGGATTCCCCACCCTAATCCTCCCAGTTCATGTTCTTTAGTATCTCATGTGTTACTCTGTACGTCTCGAACGGAGGTCTTCCCTCCACATCCAGGAGACCTCTCTTTTTCAGTGCTTTGAGGTTGTTCACAGCCATCTCCGTCGTTATTTTGAAGAAATGTGTGAGATCGCTGGCGGTTAGGCCGTCGGATTCGAATATGGTCTCGAAAATCGCCTTTGGCAGATGGCCCATTGTGAGAGATGCATATATCTTATCGAAGTAAAAATATTCCTCGGGAGATCTTTTTATCCTTCGTGTCGGCGGTACCTTTCCGGCCCTGAAGTCCCTCAGGAGTCTGTTCTGCAGTAGGTCTATGTCATATGCGAACCTTTCCTCCTTCGTATATGCACATATCCTTATCGTCACGGGCAGAGCACCCACCTTCCTTATCTCATGAAGCATCGTTTCCATTGTCCATAGCTCGGGAACCAGGACCTCGGGCGGTTCTTCGCTTATGTACTTCGACATTGTGGCTATGGAACGAGGTACGAAGAAATCCACGGGAAATGCCCTTATCATGGCTTTTTTTTCTATCAATTCACCGGCCTTGGCCCATTTGTCAAGGGCTTTGGAATCATAATTGAAGAACGCTATGCCACCGAAACCCCCTTTTATCAGTTTTATTGTTTTGGTTGGCGCATCGAAATCCCATATCTCGTCCAGTTTTGGTTTTAAAAATCGGATGTCTACCTCTCTGAATTCCGGTTCCGCTATCAGAGCGTCGTATAGATGCTCATAGTGCTTTCCGTTTATTAGGAACGCCACTTCGGAGAGATGTGGTCTTTCTGCCTGGATGTGCGATTTAACATATTTCCTCATCTCTTTGAGAGAATAGTCATCTATCTCACTTTCAGGACCAAGTTCTATGACCGCCCGACACTTACCGAGAATCTCCATCGAGATATCCATCTCCGAAGAACTATTAAAGGTTTTCTGGGAATTTTGCGTCGCATGCCGAAGTAAAAACTTTAATATTGTAGAACATACATGCTTGGCGGATAACATGAATAAAAGAGCGATTTCGATTCTGGTCTTTATGATGCTCTTCTCGGCGATCCCTTTTGCAATGTTGAGTACGGAAGCGGACACTGTTGTCCAAGGGGGGTACACTCAGTGTGATACGAGTCTTCAGATGCTCCCCATATCTCGAGATATCGGAGGAGGGACCGTTCACTGGAGAATCACGGGCGAAGAGGCTCAGACCCTCAGATGGCTCATCCTGGACCGGCTTGACAATGCCACAATCCAAGGCACACTTCCGAACCAGACCGAAAGAGGAAGACAGATAGGTGTTATAGATGACTATGAGGTTAACGCCTTCGTGGGCTATGCGAACTCTTTTCTCCAGTATTATATAGAAGGACAGCAAATTATGCAGGTTAATGAATCTAAAACGGGCGATAAACCCAATCCCTTTGAGCCTCTGGGCACGGAGAGATACAGGGACGGTGCCGCAATATATTATGAGGGTGTGCATATAACACATTCCGCTCTCAGCAACTCGAATATACACGGCGACACCGACGGTCTTATAGGGAGAACACTGGCATCCACGGATACTATCGATATATATATGACAATAAAGATGGATTTCGGGCAGAAGGCTGCCGAGATCGTGCTTTCGGATCCTGTGCTTCTGAGGGCACCTTTCGAAGCTCTCGCCAAATATCAGTACAACATCTCGAGTGGGGAATACGAACTGGTTGACAATGTGGAATACAGGGGAAACGGTGTTCTCAACCACTATACAATAAACATAGGCTTCGAAAGCTACTCCTACCCCAATGTCCAGAAAGGCAGCATATGGATGCTTAGGACACCAGCCGGAGAAGTCGTTTCTTATTCCATAGAGATTCAGAGCGGCCAGGCCCCAGAAGAGACCATAATGCACTCCAACTTCGATATTCTGGAAAATCCACAAATCCTCTTTGTTATCGTCGTAATCTTCGGCTATCTGAGCGTCGCTTTTCCGACACACTTCTATCTGACGTACAGAAATGCCTATCCGAAGAGATACCGCATGGAGGCTCAGAAGATAAGGTGGCTACAGTGGACTGGCAGGATATTCCTTATCTTATTGCTGATATTCTACTTCATACCCATCATAGGGCCGATATATTTCAGTGGTCCGATAATGATTGGCATGGGTATAATTTTCGTAATAATCTCGGCAGCCCTAAGCAAATTCACCTATGAGAAGGCGATAGAATCCATACCCAAGGAGTATTTCGAAGAGGAAAAGAAGAAGGTTGTTCCCCGTGTGCCCAAACCAGTACCTGCTCCTGCAAGGAAGCTGGAAGAATACGAGCGCACACCTCCACCCATGATTTACGGCGAAGAGGAGGAAGAGAGAATACACTGCATAAAATGCGGGTCTATGATAAAAATAAAGGAAGGTGCGAATCTGCTGAAGGTCAAATGTCCGGTATGCGGAACGCTTCAGAAGAGGGTCGAACGCGGGTACAATCACCTGTTGCTCGATAGCGACCTCAAGAACACATATAACATGTTTGCGGACTTCCTTAAAGAAGGAGATGTCGGGCTTTGCCTGAGCACCACGTTCCCGGAGAAACTCAAGCGCACCTACAGGCTCAGAGGCAAGATAAAATGCATATGGATATCGAATGCAGGTGGGAAGGACACAATAAGTCCAGGAGACACGGACAAGATAGCAGAGACTGTCGAAAGGTTCGCACAGAAATTTCCCGCTTCAATCGTTCTTCTTGACGGCCTGGAATATCTTATCGTAGAGCACGGTTTCGATGACTCCATGAAGATGGTCAAGAAGATCACGGACGCTTCCTCGATGATGGATATGACGCTCCTTGTCCCGATAAATCCAGCTGCCCTGACAACCGAGGAGTTGAGTGCTCTGAGTTCAGAATTCGACAGGGTCGAGGCCCTGGAGGACAAGGATGAAAGGACCTTCTATTGAAGAGATGAAAACAGCCATAGCTGCCGTATTCCTTGGCGAAGGTCTGGACAGCATGTCTGAGGAACAGATGCTCTCAACGATATCCATGAAAAGAAGGTGGTTTTCCCCGGAAAAAGCCAAACTTCTGATAGAAAACGGCAAAAAGACCGGCCTTCTCCGTTCAGAGAGGGGATTTATCTCGCCGTCATTTCCCTACAAAGAGGTGGAGATACCCTTCGGATACTACCCCTCCGAATCAGTCCTGGAATATCCTGGCGAAGATATGCTGGAAATCCTGAAGAGAGAGTGTGGTATGTCCGAAGAGGAGGTGGAGAGCGCTCTATCCTTGGACTATAACATCGAGAACGAGGTGAAACTGATATTGTGGGCCGCTCGGGCGGGGAAGGAGTACGTACATCTTATCGACGACGTTGAGGAATTTCTCCTGGAAAAATATGGGAAATGATTTAAACGGTTTATCTGACAAAGTCTATCTCGTCGGATTCGCTGCCACCTATGGCCGAGTCGGCCCCCATGATATGCGCCGATCTGACACCGGTGATGACCAGAAGTACTCTTATTGTTCTCTCCAGTTCCGGTTCCACGGAACAACCCCATATTATCCTGGCGTTCCTGCTTATCTTCTCGCTGACCATGGCAGCCGCCTTTTCCGCCTCCGAGACGGTCATATCTGGACCGCCCACGACTCTTATGAGCGCTCCTTTTCCATCACTTATGTCCACATCACCCAGGAGCGGAGAGGTCAGGGCTTCGTTCATGGCATCCTCCACCCTGTTTGATGGTGCGTCGGACTCACCTATGCCTATTATTGCCATTCCTGCACCTTCCATTATGGTGCGAACATCGTTGTAGTCGAGGTTCACAAGGCCCGGTTTCGTGATTATCTCCGTGAGGCCCTTTATGGACTGCATGAGTATTTCGTCAGCCACTTTGAAAGCGGCATCCAGAGGCATTCTGGGAACGAGTTCGAGGAGTCTGTCGTTGGGAATTACTATCGTGGTATCGCATACTCTCCTGAGCTTTTCTAGTCCTTTTCTGGCATTTTCCATCCTCTGCATACCTTCCGCTTTGAAAGGAAGTGTGACTATTGCCATCACGAGAGAGCCCTCTTCTTTTGCAATCCTGGCGGCGTAATATGCAGAGCCAGTTCCGGTTCCTCCGCCCATTCCAGCAGTGATGAAAACTATGTGTGCTCCCTGGATGGTCTCCCTTATCTCGTCCTCCGCCTCCTGTGCTGCCTTCTCTCCGATCTCGGGTATGGCTCCCGCTCCGAGACCTCTCGTCAGTTTCTTACCTATGAGTATCTTCTTCTGTGCCTTTATCGTGAGGAGGTGTTTCGCATCTGTGTTCAGAGCGATGAGCTCCGCACCCACGATTCCCTCCTTGAAAAGTCTGTTTATCGTGTTGGAACCCCCGCCTCCGCAACCTATGATCTTTATGTTCACCTGCAGGGATTCCACGAGCTTCTTTAGCTCCTCATCGTCGGGGGAGAGCATCTCGGCAGCCTTCTCTTCGGCGCTTTTCTCCTTCGTTTCTTTCAGAACCTTATCCACAATTGACTTCATATGAACACCTGAATCTGTTGGGGGAATTGCAACCATCATATATAAGACTACCTATGTTCTCCCAGGAGCACAGCAAAAATAAACAAAAAACCCATATACCTAAACCTCTATTACGCCACACAGAGATGATGAAATGCCCAAGGTACTGAAAATCGGCATAACCGGGCTTCCGCAGGCTGGAAAGACGAAGATACTGCTAAAAGTAATCGCCATGCTGGAAGACGAGGGTCTCAGGGTCGGAGGGATGATTACAGAAGAGATAGAGGAAGATGGGAAGAGGGTGGGCTTTTACATAATGGACTGGATCACAAAAGAGAAGGCCATAATGGCCCATAAGAACATAGATTCGAGATACCGGGTGGAAGACTACGGGGTGGATGTGGACACCATAGACCGAATAGGTGTTCCCGCAATAATTCGGGCCATGGAGGACGAAGAGACGGACATAATCGTCATAGACGAGATAGGGAGAATGGAAATACTCAGTGAGAGCTTCGTTGATGCCGTGAGAGAGACGTTCGATGCTGACAAACCTCTGATAATAACACTCCATAAGAAATCGCGGAATCCTCTTCTTCAGGATGTCAGGAGAAGAGACGACGTGAGGATTCTCGAAGTCACTCCCATAAACCAGAGCATACTTCCGTATAAGATCGTTAAACTGATAAAAGAAGAGCTGGAAGAGATGAAGTTCTAGATCAGAACTTACGATTGCTTCCTCTTTTTTCCGATGTACCTCGTAACTCCAAGCGCTCCGGCGGATGCCATTAAGAACGTCGACAACTCGAAGCCGGGTATGCCGCCACCATTAGATTCAGGAGCGGTTGTTTCATCTGTCCACCGGACTTCATTATAGTAGTTGTTAGAAAACGCACACATATCTCCATCCGAAGAAGTCAGTATTATCGCCCCATATTTGAAATTTAGTTCCTCAGGACCATGTGGAATAGTCGGAGCTAACATGGTGTTTAAAGTACCCTTTAATCCTGGATTGGCCATAAATATCCCTTCCCCGGTGCTCTCGGTGACTTTATACACAATGCCCTTATTTGTAACGAAGAAAACATGACCACTGCCCCCATAGTACACAGGCCTTTTGGTAACCGCCCCCTCAACCCCATGTCTCCACAATATTTCCATCCCAGCCACCCTGAGACAGAATATCTCTCCTTGTTCTTCATTGTTGTCCACGGTGAGACCACCGAAAAGAATTCGAGAATCGGGGGTTACAAAAATATCTCCGACCGGAGAATTTTCTTTTAGCAGTACGGACTTCACAACCTTTCCTGCATTATCACCATATATTCCTATCCCGTACACATAACCTTCGGATGTCCCTACATACAGCAAAGCGTCCTGGTGAAAAACCGATCTATCGTAATCTCCCATAAACGGTGTGCTTAGTTCCGCATCCAGTTTATTGTGCCACAGAACCGTACCGTCCCTTATATCCAGTCCATAAATATGCCCGTCCCGGCTTGCTATAACTGCCATGTTTCCGGCATCCACAGCTATAGGCGAATAAAAGCCGTTTCCTTCCACAGATGTGCTCCATACAATATCACCTTCAAGAGAGAGAGCCACGACTCCTCCCTCATCTGTAACAACCAGTATTCTGTCATCGCTCGTAGTGCCTATGCTACTGGAACCGTAGAATATCGCTACGGACTGGGAGATACTGTCGGTCAAATGCTTTTCCCACAAAAATTCATAGGAAATTGGTGCTAGATTTTCACCCATACCGGCGACAGTTTCGACGTAGACAGTGGCATTTATCGCTAGAACGTTCCCTGCGGTTGATGTTATGATTATCGTTGAGTCTCCCGAATAGGCTGACTCTAGATGGTATATCTTCACGGCAGATACCACCGGACCGAAATCCACAGGAATAACGGGCCCTATGCGGTCATTTGCGGTTAGCTGAGGCAGACTGGTGGGCTTCCCATCCATTGGAGATATGCCCAGCACTCCTTTTCCGACCTCCCCCGTACTCAGATATATGACCTCTAGATATTTGGATTTTGGAATTTTCCCGAGGCTCATATCAAGAGGTGAGCCGTCATGAAGAAGGCCTACCGGCTCGTCATAAATCGGATATTTGACCGTTTCGAGAGTTCCGTTGACGAAGAGATATCCGGTATTATTCACAATATGATTGCTCTCGTCACCCCATAACCATATTATTTCAGAAGAATCGGCAAGAGCTGGAGAGAAAAAAGCGGTCGTAAGAAAGGAAAATAAGATTGTCATTACGAGAAAGCCATGTCTTATTTCCATTCTCTCACTTCATCCTTTTTATTATCTCCTCCGCGAGGTAGGTGAATGCCTCGTTCACATGCGCTCCGGTTTTTGCACTCGTCAGAAATGCTTTTCCCCTGTACAACTCCGCCATCTGATTTATTTCGTCCTCGCCAAACTGCGCTGAATCCTTCAGGTCTGCTTTGTTCCCGAGGAAGACCGCTGGAAGGTCCTTTTCTACAACTGATCTTATTGTCCCTATCCAGTCAGGCATGGCATCAAGTGTCTGCTTTCTTGTGATGTCGGTAACAGCGATTATTCCATTAGCACCATAAAAATACGATTCTTTAAGCATCTGTCTGAAACTCGGCTGGCCCATGATGTCCCATACCATGAGTATGACCTTAGTTCCATCGTCCAGAACCAGTTCCTTCTTGCTCACTTTCGTACCTATCGTCGTAAGATACTTGTCATCGAACTTGTCCATTACGAATCTTCTTATCAACGAGGTTTTGCCAACCGCTGGCTCTCCTACGAGGCATATCTTGAGTTTGTATTCTTTCGGCATGTCCTTTCCTCCGAGGGGCAGCCCACCATTTGCATCACGGTATATAAGATTAACTAAGGACTACCGTCAGGAGTTCTTCCGTGCTTTCCGATGAAATCCTCAATATATGAGAGAATGAGAAGACTGACAGCGGAAATGAAGAGCGCCACGACTCCGTCGAGAAAACCTGTCTCGGGCGTCATGCCTTTCCATGATAGGAGAACATAGAACTCGCCGAGTATTATAGATATCACGGCGGACCTTCTGCCCATTTTTTTCCAGTAAAGCGTGCCCAGGAATACCGGGGCCAGCACTGCGAGGCCCGAGAAACTGTTTCTGAGAAGGAAGGTCATGATTTCCGATTTGTTATGGAAGAAGTACACCGTATATAGCACAATACCGGCAACGATTGTCCATGTCATCAGCATGCCTGTCCTGACCTCTCCGAACCTTTTTCCAAGGCTTGTGTCTCTTACGGCCATGGTGGATATGGAAAAGAGCTGGGAGTCGGCAGTAGACATCAGGGCGGAGAGAGCGCCGAGCATCACAAGATAGAATACCCATCTTGGCGTGTAGTTCTGAACCATAATTATCATGACCTGGTTGGAATCTTCTATCGCCAGTCCCGTGCCCCTTGCCCACACCCCGACCAGTACGGGAATGAGGAAAAGGAAGGATATGAGGAAGGGATAAAGTATCATCGTAAGTTTCAGGGATTTTTCGTCCTTTGCTGTGTAAAACCTTGAGAAAAGTTGCGGGAACATGGGATCTGCGAATATCCATAGGACTATGAAGGAAAACCAGACACTTACGGAGAACATCCTGTCCCTTTTGAAGAATTCGGGATATGCGCTGTATGCGCTCTCTCCGGCCGCTGAGAACCCACCCAGAGCATTGGCTACGAATAACCCCGCCATGACCATCGCCGAGAACATTAGAATTCCTTGAAGGACGTCTGTCCAGCCTGATGATCTCATGCCCCCTAGCGAAACATATACGCCTATAACGACCGTGACCACAATGGCTCCGAGGAGAGCATCCGTTCCGGACAGGGCGTTTATTATCATGCCGGCACCTACCGCCTGGACCGCGAGATATGGCAGAGTGAAGATTATCATGATGGTCATAACCAAAAGACGAAGGGTCCTGCTTCTGGTCTCTCCCCCTATAAGTTCCGGTGCCGTGGCATATCCTTTCTCCTTCCCCAGTCTCCATGCCCTACGTCCGATTACATAGAACATTATGGGCATTAAAGCTGTCCCCAGGGCCATGACTCCATACTCTCCGAATCCGTACTTATATGCATAGCCAGAGAAGCCGAGGAAGAAAAAGGCCGAGAAGTTGGTGGCCGCCATGGTGAAAAACAGCATGAGTGGTCTGAAGCTCCTTCCCGCCAGAAAATACCCTTCGGAGTCCTTTCCGCTCCTCCGCTCCGCCAGAAGCCCCAGAACCAGTAGCGCTACCAGATACGCGATGACGAGCACGAGCATTCAATCCCTCCATAGATATGTGCAGAAAAGAATATAATAAATCCCTGTCAGAATGACCACAATTATGTCCCAGACAACCCAGAAAGGCATTCCCATTATGAGTGGTTTCGAGGAAGTCCAGTTCCAGAAATCGACAGAGATAATTACCAGCGCAACAAAGCCCGCTACAAACATGATGCGCTTCCGTTTTTCGGACAGTTCGGTCATTTTCATCACCTTCTGCCCGTTTCCTGGTTTTGGGAGCTGGAAGCGGGAAAACAATGCTCCGAGAGGGGAGAGCGGAAGGAATATATATCTTTTTTCGAGAGTGCATCTAGGAAAGCAGACGCTTCTGCATAATATAAAAGCCCATCTCTGGGAGTTCGCTTACAATTGTGTAGCCGTGTTTTCTGTACAATGAAATCGCCCTTTCGTTGGAACGGTGGACACCCAATTCTATTATGTCTGTGTCTGACTTGAACCTTCTTTCTATGTGTTCGAGTATCCTGGCTCCCAAACCCCTGCCTTGGAAACTCCTTCCCAACACCAGTCCATGTATGTGCAGAACCCTTTTCCGCCGCTCGGTCCAGCAAAAACCCGCTATCCGGCCATTGCAGTAGATTATCCCGATGCTTCCCGCCGTTCTGAAGAGACGGGAAAACTCATGCCAATCAATCCCGAGGATGTGTAGGGACTGTTCCAGATACTCCTCCGCCTCATCTTTCATCAACCGCAGGAGTTCGCAGTAGTGCTCGTCCTCTGCCGGTTTGATTGCTATAGTATTTTGTTCCCTCTTGTTCTGCTGTTCCGAGCGAGTTCTCCTCCCGTCTGCATTTCCCTGTGTATCCATATATGTGCATTTTTGCAACCCGTTTATAACCTTTTGCCCTTCGATGAGACGCACTCTCATGCACCGAAGGTCTCTTTAAGATTCCCTTTCCTAAGCGGAATGCATTCCAAATCATAGTACAAGTATTTGTAGCCGTACGAAACGATCTCATACAGTATCCTGTTCAGATCCTTTCTTTTCCGGGTCAGGCGGTACTCTGCCCTAAGAGGAGTCTTGCTGACCACTATCTTCTCAATATATCCTCCTTCCTCCAACCTTTTCAGATGTTCGGAGAGAACCTTGCCGCTTATTCGGGGATTCATCTCCAATCTGAATGTTGTTTTCGGTTGAATAGAGGAGGGCTGTAAAATAAAGAAGAAAAAGAATAAGAGGTTTTCTGATGCCGCCTTTCTCCCGGGAAAAAGCCAGAAAAGACGTGGGAAAAAAGTACGTTAACACGACGCTCTGCATTGGATGTGGTGTTTGCAGAGATGTATGCCCATACGATGCGATAGAACGGCAGCCGACTCCGATCTTCGATGAAGATATGTGTCGCGGTTGCTGGGCATGCTACAATCGATGCCCTGAAAAAGCCATATATACGAAAAAACTCAGAGGAACGGGCATTACCCCGGCCCCTCAGACGAACTCAGGAAAAACTTGCGCCCTGAATGGCAGCATTCTTCTGAGCATTCGCCAAAACTCTTTTATAGCTCCAGATATCTCGTAACACGAAAACAAAAATCGTATTACCAAGGTGATGATATGCACATACCTGACGGATATCTCGGACCTGCGACCTCCGCTGTGCTCTTTCTCATAATGATGCCGATATGGTGGTATGCAGCGAAGGTCGCCAAAGAAAAGCTCGGAAATCGCTCGATATCTCTCCTTTCCATGCTTTCCGCAGTGTCCTTTCTGGTGATGATGTTCAACTGGCCAGTACCGGACGGGACGACGGCACATATGGTTGGAGGAGTGATAATAGCCATAATATTGGGCCCATGGGCGGCAGTAATCGGCGTAACCGTTGCTCTGGTTATCCAGGCATTCTTCTTCGGAGACGGCGGAATTCTTGCCCTCGGGGCGAACTGCTTCAATATGGCGTTCCTACTGCCTTTCGCCGGCTATTACACATACAGATTCCTAATGAGGTTCATGAAAAAGGACAACCCCACAACCGAGGCCATAGCTGCCGGTGTTGGCGGATATGTTGGAATAAACCTGGCAGCCCTTGCCGCCGCAATAGAGTTCGGGATTCAGCCCTATATATCTCCGGGTTACTGTCCCTACGGACTGGAGCTGGCCATTCCCGCCATGATGTTTGCCCATATACTGGTGGCCGGTCCCGTGGAAGGTGCGGTTACTGGCATGGTTATATCTTATCTGCGGAAGAACAGACCGGATCTTCTTAAAATAGAGAAACTAGACCATGCAGAGGGGTGATTTCATGGAAGAATGGATGAAACGCGCATGGATGGTTATGGGAGTCCTCGTCCTGATAGTGCCGGTGGGCATTCTGGCGACATGGAACTATGGAGATGCCTGGGGAGAATGGGGTGAGGTGCAGGTAGGGAATGAGACATGGGTTCCAAAGGAATACAGCGGCGGCGCTCCCCTTCCCGATTATGGCATCCCTGGATGGGAAGACCAGATAATGGCCTCTATAGGATACTGGATATCGGCGATAATAGGCATAAGCATGTGCGTCCTGGTGACACTGGGAATAGGGAAGGCCATAGAACTCTGGCGTGGCGACGGGATGAAGGAATGAGCGGCTTCCTGAACAAAACCCTTTCCGAGATTTCATCATATATACGGGAATCCGTGTATTCCGAGAGATTCGCCGGCAAGACAGGCCTTCTTCAGACAGTGGACCCTAGAATAAAGTTTCTGGCGCTCCTGGGCTTCATAATCGTGGCAGTCTATGTTCACAACATACCGGTCCTCCTCATCCTGATGGGGCTGGCCATACTCATGGCCGCTCTCTCCTCCATACCTCTGCGTTTCTATCTGCCCAGGGTCTGGCTGTTCATACCGCTCTTCACCGGAATAATAGCTATACCTGCGATGTTCAATGTGGTAACCCCTGGAAAGGAGATTTATGGCATCTCGGTCGGTGAATTCTCTCTTTACATAACTCACGAGGGTCTTTGGAGCGCCACAATCCTGGTGCTGAGGGTGGCAATCGCGGTTTCCTTCGCCGTCCTCCTGACACTGACAACGAAATGGAACGAACTTATAGATTCCCTTCTGTCTTTGAAGATATCTCCTGTATTCGTGCTGGTACTAACCTTCACATACAGATACATATTCTACTTACTTGAGATAATGAGCCGAATGCTACTTTCCAGAAAATCTAGGTCAAGCGGAAAGGTGGGGGCGATAAGGAGCTGGAAACTTTTCGCTCCTCTGATAGGAGCTCTTTTCATAAGGGCGCATGAAACCAATGAGAAGGTGTATCTGGCGATGCTTTCCAGAGGCTTCACAGGCGAACCTGTCCGGAAATCCCGGAGTTCCCCCGGGCACATCAGCATTGCATTCATGTCTGTGAGCATGGTAATATACATCCTCCTTCTCATGGCAGACCACCTGAGGGTAATATCATGGGCCCTGTAATCGAACTCAAAGGCGTTTCCTTTGAATATCCGGACGGGACTGAAGCCCTTTCCGGCATTGATATTTCGATTTACGCCGGGGAGAGCGTGGCAATAGTGGGTCCAAACGGCGGTGGAAAGAGCACGCTTCTCATGCTTCTCTCAGCCCTGCTATATCCATCCTCCGGAACCGTATACTTTGTCGGAAAGAGAATCGGAAGAAAGATGATGGACAGGCCTGCGAAGATGTTCTCTATAAGAAAGCGGCTCGGGGTGATGTTCCAGGACCCTGATGTACAGCTGTTCTCTGCAACGGTCTTCGACGATGTGGCGTTCGGGCCGATAAACTTCGGGCTACCGGCTGAGGATGTCAGGGAAAGGGTGATGAAAACCCTGAAATACCTCGGAATAGAGCATCTTGCAGAGAAGCACCCCTATGAACTCAGCGGGGGGGAGAAGAGAAAAGCTGCCTTAGCCACGGCAATAGTCTCGAATCCGGATGTTCTGATACTGGATGAGCCCACTGCGGACCTTGACCCCAAGAGCAGGGACGAACTGGTGAAAATCATCCGTAAGTTCAGAAAAAGTGGAAAAACCGTGATAATGGCCACGCATGACATGGAGCTCGTTCCGGAGGTTGCGGAGAGAGTTGTCGTTCTCAATAAGAGAGTAATAAAGGACGGAAAGACGGAAGAGGTGCTGGGGAATGAAGAGGTCATTAAAAGAGCAGGGCTTGAGGCGCCTTACTCTGTAAAACTCCGTGGAATTATAAAAAATCTCGGAATTCACATTGAAGACTTCCCTTTAAAAGGAGAGGAGGCTCTGAAAAGGCTGGAAGAGATAATGGAAGAATGCAGGAAATGAGCGTTCATCCCGTTGTGCGCACGCACTTCAGGGTCGATTCTGTTGCATGTATTCCCATTCTTGGCCGCTGTTTGCAGGTGGGATGTTTGGTGTTTCTGTGGATTGAGCCGGCGGTGTATATTGGACCGGTGGCTGGAACACTGTGGCATTCTTCCGTCTTTTTTGCCATAATATGAGAGCGGCTGCGAGGACCGCTACTATCATCAGGATACCTATGAGCCACAATATGCCGGACTGAGATGACCTCGGCGTTCCCGGAACCGTGGCTTCCACAACAGTTTCATGCCCTGCGGCATCCCGTGCATGTGCCACCACAATACCACCTGTAACCTGGCCCCAGTCACCGAAGACCTCACCGTTGTGTTCAAGTGTGACGTTCACCTCACTGCCTTCCGGGTCATAGGCGATGGCATATGCAACCCCGAAATCTGTGATAAGAGCACATAGCGGTGGCAGGTCTTCCATATGTGCGTTAATCGACGAACTCGCCCTATTTGTGCCGTTTATGGCTGTGACGGTGAAGGTGCAGTCTCCACCCGGTGAGCGCACATGCATCTCCTGTTCTTCAGTCACACCCAGCAGAAATTCTTTATGTCCATTGTTACAGATGACCTCGTAGTGTGTTCCGGTACCGCTCCAGCTAAGGACCCCATCTTCGTAGTGCAGATCGCTTACTAATGTCACGCCGCTTTCGACCACATAGTTTTCACCCGCATAGTCCACATGAACCTCGTCGAATTTCGGAAGAGGCGAGAAGTCAAGCATGAATCCGTACTCTCCGTCTCCCAAATCTACAGGATCAAAACTCCTTTCAGCCACCACCCTGCCGTTCATGAGCAGACGAATGGTCGCGTTTCCACCCTCCGGAGCAGATCCGTAATCGCCCCTCATAGTCGTGACATCCACTGTGCCATTTGAGAACACACCGGCAAGGTATATCGGGTCACCACTGCTGAAGAATTTGTTGTAAAGGTAGGAATAGGTATCTTTGTAAATCCAAATCTTGCCCAAGGTAAGAGTCCATGTATCGGCCATGATATCATAGCATCCGCTCATTTCACGCCCCCGTTTCGCCCAGAAACCGTCGTTGATGTCGGGGGGCCCATTCTGGACATTGTCGGGCAGATCGTCGAATCGGAAGGTATGAGTAATTTCATGCGCTATTACTTGGCCGATGACCGAATCGACCGGGAGTGAAACCTCCACGATTGCGACACGATAGGGCGCCATTCCCAGCGACCATCCGAACCAGATGTAGGGTCTATTTGTCAGTGTGGTGCCCACCGCACCTATCGGCGATAGCCAGCCTTTCGGAACAAGCAGGACGATGCGGTCCGCCGAGGTGGGATACCGTGAATGGAAGTACCAGAGGGTTTTCTTGATTGCCTTCTCAGGGTCGCTCTTGTAAAGGGCGTTTATGTTCACAGTGCTGAACGGCGAATACCACAGAAAGCTCACGTCATGGAACCAAGGATAATATGTTATGTCCACCTTTTTCACGGGATATATGGCTTCCAGAAAGTCCTTGGCATATGTAGCCGCTTTGAAGAGTTCTTCATATGTATCCCTGTCTTTCGAATCAGTACCGTTGTAGTTGTAATATTTCTCCCAGTCTCCCACAGCGAGCGGTATGAACTCCAGAGAGAGATGTCCTGCTGGCTGGATAGCTATTTCTTCAATATGCACACTCCCATCCTCGAATGCGAAATACAGTTTCCTGTTTCCCGGAGTGTCGAAGATCACATAGAAATCCAGAGATGAGCCCCGTTGCCTGTACTGTGAGCTCATTCCGTCCAGACGCCGATCGTATCCCGATAGAGTAACCGTATGTGTTTCACCCATATCTATATGCACCCATAGGGGCTTTCCCACTATGAAAAAGTCGTCATCCGTGAAGGTCTGATGAATCGTTACCTTGGCATTGATCTTTCCAGAGGGAGCACCACCACCCATAGGATGGGGTGTCAGTGCTATCTGCTGGGTGAAATCCAGCACCACATTGTCGATATCTATGCCTGTAATGTATTCATCCCCATCTTTGTCCACTGCATCATATGCCATGTATAGGCTCACATCCAGATGGAAGTTTATCGAAAAGGGCTCCAGTCGGCTGCAAATGTCGTTCATATATTCGACGAGTGAGCCGTTTTCCAGACCATAGTACTCTTCTTCCTCCCATATCCACTCTTTATAATCTAAGTATGTATGTCCATTATTGAATTCATCTACAAAGCAAGTTCCAAGAGTTTCTCCAGGAAAGATAAGATACACGCTCCAGTTCTGGATCACATGGAACCTGATATTGTTGCCCTCACGCACAGCAGTAATTCTGCACCAGTATCCGCCACCAATGTCGGTCCCGTAATCCTCTCCTATGATGTGCCATAAGCCGGAGCCAACATCATACCCATAGCCCGGGGAGGCCATGAGTACAATCGGGTTTTTATCGGTAGAGTCAACTATGATAATACTCTTCTCTGTCGAAAAGTTATTTATATAGAAACGCCCCGGATATTCCGGGTCAGGTGGGTGAAGCGTGCCGGTTACGTAGACTTCACCATCGTAGTATCCTGTAAAACTTGTCGGCAGACTCACATATACGTCGAATTCCACAGTGAACCCATAAGGAGGTAGCATAACAGAGGTGTTCTCACCCCAGGGCACACGTTCATAGACCTGAAAGTTTGCCATGGATGCTGTAGGTTCCGGACTATATACTATGTCCGAACACATGGCGAGAGGCAGGAAAAGAGAGAGGAACAGCATCCATACCACAATGCTGGTCCGAATGCTCATATATGTAAATCTGAGAAATAGGATTTAAAGTTTACGCATCGAAGAATGGTTTTTACCTTCAATCCTCTCTTCCTTTATCTCAAGTTTGACAGGAATCTCCATTCAACGGCAACCTCAGTACCCCATCGTATTCAACCGAGAATATAACATGAAGATAAAATATCTTGGCTGCGTGCATTTGAAGCGGCTCGATGGAAAGAGGATTCCTGTGGAAGGCCGGGGAAGTGAGCACTGACATAGTAGACAGTCACGCGTGACCGCGGGTTTGAGGATGTCATTGAGATCGCAAAGAAAGGGGCCACTTTTGTTTCGATATTCGAGATCATCTAGCAGGTCTGTCGGTATATTTCATGTTCGCGATGAATTTATGCAGTTTTATGGCGTTATTAAGTCCTATTTAACACAGATGATATCTGGAATCTATAATCAGAAATGCGAACATCTCGGCAATCCGAAGAATTCGAAGTGTCCTATGGACAGAAATTCACCAAATCTTTTATTAACTCCATGCGCTCCCCATTCATGTTCCAGCTCAGAGATAAGAGGCTCTCTAAGAAGATCGTGGAAGAGCTCAGGAAAAGGGATCTGGATCTCACGATAATGCATGTCTGCGGCACCCATCAGGACACGCTCGTTCGGCATGGCCTGGACGAACTCCTTATGGGGCTGGGAATAGATGTCCGAGAAGGGCCAGGTTGCCCGGTATGCGTGACGACTACACGCGAAATCGAGGAGGTAAAAGCGCTTGCTAGAGCGGGAAAGACCGTCGCCCTTTACGGAGATATGCTCAAAGCTCCTGGAGAGGATGGTTCCCTGGCAGATGCCAGAGCGGAAGGAGCGGATGTGAGGATAGTATACAGTGTGGACGATGCCCTGAACATGGCCAGTAACGAACCGGATAGGGAATTCGTGTTCTTCGGTGTCGGTTTCGAGACGACTGCCCCTGCCACTGCAGTGGCCATAGAAAGCGGTCCTCCCGAGAACTTCAGTGTCTACAGCGTACACAAACTAACGCCTCCTGCGGTGAAAGGCATCGCCCAACTAGGTGAAGTAAGGCTCGATGGAGTGGTCCTACCCGGGCACGTATCCACCATAATAGGAAAAGGACCGTGGGAGTTTGCATCGAAGGAATTCGGTATGCCGCAGGTTATTGCCGGTTTTGAGCCGCTCGACCTCCTGATGGGGATATTCATGCTCGTCAAGCAGATAGAGGATGGAAGGGCTGAGGTGGATATCGAGTACAGCAGAGTTGTCAAACCAGAGGGGAATCCTAGGGCGCAGAAAATTCTACGTGAGGTCTTCGATGCCGTGGATGTGGAATGGCGAGGATTTCCCGTGCTTCCCGAGAGCGGGATGGAACTGAAGGCCAAATACGATGATTTCAATGCCAGAAAGAGATACGAGGACATTCTCGAGCCCCTGAAAGAAAAGGATTTCAGAGACCCGCCGGGATGCAGATGCGGTGAGGTCATAAGGGGAGTCATACACTCCTGGGAATGCCCGCTCTTCGGGAATCTTTGCACTCCCAACAATGCGGTGGGCCCTTGTATGGTATCCAGCGAAGGTGCTTGTTCTATAGAGTATAAGTTCGGAAAGGGGAGGAAGTTCCGGTCTACCAACTGATGGTCCAGACGCAGTCTTCGGTTACATATATCCAGTATGCTCTTCCAACAATCAGGTAGTCGCTGTAGGAGAGCGCATAAAGATTCCCAAATGCATCTGCTGTCTCCAGATAGAGCCAGGGGATGGAGGAGAGCGCGTCCGAGACTTTCTGGTCATGGCCAGATGGATACCCAACGAGATTCCAGCCTTTGTGGAGCGCTATGCTGGTGTTTCCTATGTTC
>JAJRTH010000053.1 GCA_024278375.1 archaeon
GTGCTCTCTTCACGGACGGAGCGGGCGGAACATATGAGACAACAGGATGGAGCGAGCCACCGATTGACGTTCCGGAGTTCTCAACTATCCTGATACCCATACTGGCGACAATAGGTCTCTTTGTTGCTGTGAGCTACGTCTACCGCAGAAAGAACTAAACCCTTTTTCTTTTTAAATTATTTTTCGCTCGGAAGGATAACAAGATTATTTAACCCCCTATTTTACCTTCGTGAAATCAAAAACCGTGCAGACCGGAGCGCTCCTCTTCTGCGTGCTTATCTGGGCGCTCTCGTTTCCCCTTATAAAGTACCTGCTGAGATATTTCGACCCCATCGGTTTGTCAGTGGTTAGATTTTCCGTAGGGTCTCTGGCTCTTTTACCTTTCGTCGTATCGAAAAGAGATGTTATTCTACATGACATCAAGGAAAGATGGCCGCTTTTCCTGGTCTTTTCCATGGTCGTCGTTCCGATACCGGACCTGATGCAGAATTTCGGCATGCGTATGATGGACCCAGATACAGCGGCATCCGTCGCAAGCATACTTCAGCCCATGAGCCCGATATTCGTTCTCATACTTGCCTCCATATTTCTTTCGGAAAAATTCACCGTCTACAAAGGAGTGGGTGTGGCCATAGCATTCTCAGGCGCAGTCCTTCTTTCAACCGACGGTTTCAGAAGAATCGAGACAGGAAACATCGCCGGAGAGTCACTTATACTTCTATCCGCATTTTCCTACGCCGTCTCCGGAATAATAGGAAAAGACCTGCTGAGAAGAGCCTCTCCTCTCTCGATAATCGCATGGTCGTATTTCCTCGGCACAATGTTTCTTCTGCCCTTCTGGACCGTCAGCACCGGCATCCCATCCATTAACGTAACGATTGTCGGAGCGCTCCTGTTTCTTTCGGTTTTCACGCTCATACCCTATTTCCTCTGGTATGTGGTTCTAAAAGACAACGAGGTTTCAAGGCAGTCTGCTTTTGTTTTCCTAATTCCTCTGTTCGGTGTGATATTCTCATCTGTTCTCATGGGTGAAAGATTGTCCACCGACATGGCACTTTACGGGACCCTTATAATCCTCGGGGTTGGAATAGCGCAGAAAAGGGAGCGCTCCCTTTAAATACTTTCTACTTTTTCCAAAAGTCAATGAAGGTTCTTGAGCACATCTTACGGAAGCTGGATGAGGAGAAACTTCACATGACCTTGGTGGACCCGGACAAACAGGATGCTGAAAAGGCAGGAGAACTGGCGGGAAAAGCCGAGGAACTGGGTACTGATGCGATAATGGTCGGCGGCTCAACGGGGATCACTCAGAAAAAGATGGACGATACGATACTCGCTATGAAGGAAAGGGTAAAAATTCCTGTAATAATTTTCCCGACATCTGCCAGTGCGATAAGCGCATATGCCGATGCAATATATTTCATGAGCCTTCTCAATTCAAAGAGCCCCGTATTTCTTGTTAGGCAGCAGATGATTGCCGCTCCGTACATAAAAAAGATGGGCATCGAGCCCATACCCATGGGTTATATCGTAATCGAGCCGGGGATGAAGGTGGGTGAGATCGGAATGGCGGAACCCGTGCCAAGAGACAAGATAGATATGGCGGTAGGATACTCTCTCGCCGCCGAATTCTTCGGAATGAAGCTGGTGTATCTGGAAGCTGGAAGCGGAGCCCCGGAACCTGTTTCGGGTACGATGATTTCTGCGGTCAAGTCGGAGATATCCATACCTCTGATTGTAGGCGGAGGGATAAGAAACGCCGATGCCGCTGAAAATGCAATAAGAGCGGGAGCAGATATCGTCGTCACAGGTACCATTGTGGAGGAGTCCGAAGATCTCGAAAAGAGTCTCGGAAAGATCATAGAAGCAGTGAAATCATGAAACATATCGAAGTTAAGAAACTGGGGATGAATACGAGATTTGTTTTTGCAGCACCTAAGTGGTACTGGAGCGCTCTTCTGATAGCTCTGATGTCGGCGTTTCTAGGAATACCGGGCTTGTTCATACTCGCCTTTCCGGCATACATGTCCGTTGTTTTGTCACATATGTTTTCCAGATTGGCTGGCGTGAGGTACCGGATAAAGACCGAACTGTTCCTGTCGCTTTTTCAGACGATAATGGTGGAAGCACTCTATCTTCTCTCGCTCCTTCTTTTTTCCCTGGGTCTCATCTCATCGGAACATCTCCGTAGCGCTCTTCTGCTCTCTCTTGCATTGCCTATATGGCTGAGACATACCTATCTGTCCTCCATCATAGCCACGGAGACCAGGAAATCTATACCGCTTACACTCTCCTATCCGATATCCAGCATCATATTTCTATCCCTTCCTCTGTCCCCCTTTCCCCTCAATATTCTGGCATTTCAGGCGAAATTCGCCCTTTACATCCTCTTTATAGCCCTCTCCGTCATCTTTTCGCACATATTCCTCAGAGCAATGGATGCACCGCTGAAAAGGGTTCTTGATGTCGGGGGTCTGGAATTTACAAGATGGGTGGTGGAGCATTACAAGGAGAGAAGTGAATCAGGCAAGAGAAAACTCGAGGAGATATTCAGAAGACTGGGGGAGTATGCAAGGATAGACATAAAGACGGTGAGTTTCTGGAGGGACGGGCTTTCTGGGCTTTTAACCGTTCATACGGCGCACATGGGACCTTTCGGGGAGGTGGCTGGCAGTGATATGCCCAGAAAAATATCGAAAATGCTGGGCTGTGAGAATTTCATCTCGCCCCACGGGGCATCAACGCATGAAATGAATCCTGTGGACATCAAGGAGGTCGAAAAGATTGCGGATGCGGTGAAATCCGCTTCCGAAGGAAAGAGCGTTCAGGTTTCACAATCCGTAAGGATTGACGGTAAGGTCCGGGTCATGGCACAGAGATTCGGAGGCTATCTCCTTGTAATCGAAACATCCTATCCGGAGGGTACGGAGGACATAGACCCGTCCGTCGCCAGACTGCTGGAGGAAAAGGTAAAATCACTGGGTTATGAAGGGCTGATATTCACGGATGCCCACAACTGTTCCTCGGACCATGCGGATGAGACCCTTGTCTACTCGGAGAAATATCCGCATCTGGAAAAATCCGTGATGGCGGCTGCGGAAAAACTGAAGGCTTCGCCGCTACACGATGCGAAGGTTGGATTTGGAAATTTCACGGGGCTCGATATAGAGCACGGAATAGGCCCATTGGGCATAAAATCCGTAATACTCGAGGTGGAAGGGCAGAGAACGGCATACATAGTCATCGACGGAAATAACATGGAAAGGGCGTTGAGAGATAAGATACTCAGAGCCGTGGAGAAATATGCGGACAATGCGGAGGTAATGACCACGGACAATCATTATGTGAATAGAGTGTACGGAGGAACCAATCCAGTCGGAAAGAAGGGTAGACATGGGGAGATAGTAAAAGGATGTGTTTCAAGTGTGGCAAATGCCGTAAAAAATGCGGAAAGACGTGAAATCCGGGTCGGAAGGAGAGAGATAAAGATAAAGGTTTTCGGACACGGAAGTCCCGTGAAAATGATGGTAATGCCGGAATTCGTGAGCGCCATGGGAAAGACTCTGGCATTTCTTAACATACTTTCTCTGGTTCTCACGGACCTCCTGTTAGCAATCCTTATATAGGACAGGAGTAAATATGGAGCGATAATATGGCAAAGAAAAGCGAAGGATTTCACTCAGCTGCCGGACTGATAAGGTATTTCGATGCCGAAGACGAGAAATCACCCAAGATACCGGCCATAGCTGTGGTTATAGCCTCCATTGTCGTAGCAATAGTCGTGGAATTCGCCCACGCATACTGGGGATTCTAACGGGTTTCAATGCGAGCAAGGGACCTGTTATCCAACAGCAGTTTTATAATAATTATTGCTCTGTTGATAGGAATTCTAACGGGGATCTCATACAGGGCCAAGGAGAGCACCTACCTCATTCTTGGAACAATAATGACTCTGTCTGTAATGCAGATAGATGTGGAAAGAATAAAGACAAAGGGTAAAAAAGGGGTCTTTCTCCCAGTGCTTCTGGTTTATACGGTTTCTCCCCTGATGACTCTCATACCTGCATATATGTTCATAGAAAACCCCGAGTTCCTGAAAGGTTTCGTAATAATGTCCGTTGTCCCATCTGCCATAGGGCTCGTTGCCTTTTCAAAAGTGCTAGACGGAGATGTAGAACTCGCTCTTTCAGGCACGGGTGCGGTCTATCTATCATCTATTTTTCTTACACCTTTCATGGCCAAAGCGCTCTTAGGCGCCGAAATAAGCATGATTTCCGTGCTGAATTCAATCCTTCTGCTCATAGTAGTACCTTTCATACTCTCGAGATTCCTTGTAAAACTGGGATTGGAGCGCAGAATCGCCGGCAGAAAGAAGGAAATAATAAATCTGCTGTTCTTCTTTCTCATATTGAACATTGTGGGTTCGAACAGGAATGCGTTTTTCATAGAGGCCGATATAATCCTCATAATAAGTGCAATTTGCATCCTTAGAACCGTGGGTGTGGGTACAATCCTCTATTTTTTGGCCAGAAAACTGGATGTGGAGGAGAGCGATGCGAGAACATACACTCTTTTCGGGACCTTCAAAAACGGAGGGTTGGCAGTCGCGCTCGCAGTGGCTCTTTTCAGTCCGGATGCCGCGATTCCGGCAGCGATATCCATAGTGTTCGATGTCGGGAGCATAGGCTACTATGGGATCATTTTCAGAAAGGCGCGAAAGAGATTATGAAAAAAATTTGCTATACATGTTAAGCATTCTGTAAATACGGTACACCATCTCTGTATAAACCATATAAAAACCCACGGAGAACTATCTTCGATGGACAAAGAGACCTTCAGACATGTCCTTGCTCTTTCGGGCATAGGGGCAAAGAAGGCCGAAGCCCTTTACGAAGCCGGTTTTCGCTCGGTAGAGGACATCAGGAATGCAAGTCTGGAGGATCTCATGAAGGTAAGAGGCATAGGCGAAAAGCTAGCCAACAGAATAATGGAAGCCTTCAGGGAGAAGGAGGAAGAAGAGAGCATAAAGCTCTATATCTGCCCAAACTGCGGGGCATTCGTTTCCGAGGAGGATAGAATATGTCCCAAATGCGGCATAAGTCTGGTGGAGGAAGAAGAAGTTGAAACCGATGCGGATTCCGAGGAGATAATCGAACATCTGGAAGAGAAATCTGAGGCTGATGGCTTCTGGTACAAAAAGGACGAGCACAAACTTCTGATATGTCCGGAGTGCGGTGCCTTTGTTGCCGAGACCGAAAAGACATGCCCGAAATGCGGCACACCCCTTGAAGGAGAAGGAACATTGGAAGTGGAGGATGACCTGGCAGATGGACCCGTGGAGGCAGACGGACATTGGTACAAGGAATCCGCTCCCGTTGTATATCTGTGTCCGGAGTGCGGGGCGTTCATTTCAGAGGGCGATAGGATATGCCCGAAATGCGGGATAACTCTGGAAGGTGAGGATGAGGTCGAAACCGACAGAGAAATCTCGGAAATAGAAGGGATGTTGGAAGAAAAGGCCGATGGCTTCTGGTACAAAAAGGACGAGCATAGGATAACCATATGCCCGGAGTGCGGGGCGTTCATTTCTGAAGAGGATTCCCTGTGTCCGAAATGCGGCATCGTTCTAGAAGGCGAAGAGAATCTTGTTACTGAAGAGACAATATCGGAGAATGAGAAATCCGGGGTCGATGGCTTCTGGTACAAAAAGGACGAGCACAAACTTCTGATATGTCCGGAGTGCGGTGCCTTTGTTGCCGAGACCGAAAAGACATGCCCGAAATGCGGCACGACTTTCGAAACAGAGGAATCGGCAGAACATCTCATGGAAGGTATTCCGGAAGAGCATATTCTGGAAATTAATGTCGGAGAGCGGGTGAAGAAAGGAAGTGCGGAAGAGAAGATGGCAGCCGAAATTCCTGATTTTTCGGAGATTATGGAGGTTGTGGAAAGCTCGGAGAGCGAGAATACCGAGTCCGATGAGGCTTATTGGGAAGAATTTGAAGAGACGGAGGAAATGAAGGATAAAAGAGAACAGCCCGAACTCATGGCAGAAGAATTGGACAATCTTTTCGTCCAAAAAACGGAAAAAAAGGGCGTTTCCAGGGAATTTGCCACCAGATGGGAAAGTCTGTTCAACGGCAAACCCTATGGTCCGGAAACAGCCATGGAGGATGGTGAGACAGAGAAAGAAGAGGAATGGAGCGCCTCCGATGACAGGGTTGCCGGTAAAGCAATGGGAATGGCATCTCCGCCCATCCGGTCCAGGAAAGGTCTCACTAATGGAGGGAGAGGCAGAACCAATGGAATTCTCAGAAAGGGATACAGAAACGGAGAAATAAAGGTAGTTCGCGGCAGAATAAACGGAAAAACCAACGGTCTTACCAATGGAGTTACTAATGGAAAGGGCCTGATAAATGGCGGGCTCGTAAACGGAAACGGTTTCATAAACGGCGGCGAGGGGCTATCTCCCATAATGGATGAAGAAAAGCCCCTGAAAAAGAGCCTCGTACCAATAACTCTCCTTATCATTCTCATGATAGTCACCCCTCTGCTCATGAGTTTTTTGCTGTTTCCGGTTCCGAAAGAAGTAAATGTCGGCGGGGGGTTCGGGGACTGGCAGGATGTCATAGAATATCCCGATTCCATCACGGACCAACCGTACAATCCGAACATAAAC
>JAJRTH010000054.1 GCA_024278375.1 archaeon
CTACGAGGGGATGATGGAGAAACTCGGAAAGGGCGTGAAAAAGAAAAAGACTGATATAGGTCCTGTGTATTACTCGTGAGGAGGTAATATCATGAGGAAATTCGTTACCGAACTGAGAGGAAAAACCGTGATGACGAATGATGGAGAGATCCTTGGAGTCATAGATGACTTTGTGGTGGATACGAGACTGGGAGATATAAAAAATGTTCTGGTAATACCCGCGGAGGATATAGAACCCAGGCTGTTCCAGACAGACGCTGATGGTCGCCTTGTGCTCCCGTTCAAGGGAATGAAGGCGGTGAAAGACGTCGTTGTGATGGAACCGGAGATGCTGGAGTAATCTATTTCTTTTTATTCAGATACTCCGCCACTCTCTTTATTCCTTCTTCGATCTTCCCGGTGTCGTTCACCAGGGGTCCGTAGGAGATGCGCACGGCATTTTTCAGGCTTTCACCGAAACCTATTCCGGGTATGAACAGAACTCCCGTCTTTTTCAGAATCTCCGGGACGAACTCATCGCCGTCCATGCCCACATCCATGACCGTATAGAGTCCGCCCTGCGGCACGAGCCTCCTCATTCCAAGGTGCTCATCTATGGAGTTTATCGTTATATCCGCCGCATTTTTATACTCTTTTTTCACATCTTCTATGTACCGCTTCAGGGAACCGTCCTTTATGGATTCTTCGATATATTTAGTTGTAGCCATCTGATGCAGTGTATCCGGACAGAGGATGCTTACCTGCTGCGTCCTTTCCATACCCGATATCACCTCTTCCGATGCTTCGAGCCAGCCTAGCCTTCTTCCGAGACCCCTTCCCCACTTCGAATTCGAAAGGATGGCTATAAGGTTCTCGTGATCCCTCGGAGACCACGAAAAATACGACGGTTCTTTCCCGAACACCTGCGTCTTGTAGGCGAAATCCAGTATGAGATAGCCACCGAAATCCTTGCTGAGGTCGAGCGCTGCCTTCGCGAATTCCTCGGGAGGTATCTGGCTCGTGGGGTTGTCCGGCGCGGGAAACATGATTATTCTGGGTCTTTTTACGGAATAAAGGGTTTTCAGTCTTTCCACGGCATCATCCACATCCGGCATGAACTGCCAGGAATTCGTGTCCATTACTCTCAGCCTGTGAACTTTCGCTACGATTCTATCCCCGATATCCTCACCTACTGTGTATATCAACTGCCCTTCATAGTTGGCATATGTCGGGTCAAGGAGGACTATGCCGTCTCCGGGGTCTGCTATCGTCTTAAAGATGTCATGGGTTAGCTGTGTACTTCCCTGGCCGACTATGATGTTCTCGGGGCCGATGTCCATACCGAAAAGATGCCTTTCCATCTCGGCCAAAGCCTCTCTTGTCCCCATGTCTCCGGGGGTTGCACTGTAACCGCCTGTCCTGTGGAAAAGCTCCCTGTCCTGCACTATATCAAGGTAAATCTCCCTCAATCTCTCGGGAGCTTCGTGGTTCACCCATCCTCCGCCGAAGGATATGACATCGTTCGGGTCCAGGCCCATGTTTATTATGTTCTTTCTGTCCGCCATCTTCATTATCTGCCTTATCGGAGATGGGCTTTTGATCTGCTGCTGAACTATTCTTGAAAGCGAGGGTTTCATAGAATCACCGCACTGGGAATCTCCTCTGGGATAAAAGGGTTATCACCTAATGAAAGGAATTATAAACTCTCATGCGATGCTCCCACGATGGGCACCTACATAACCCTCAGGGACCCTGTCCACGGCGACATTTTCCTGGAACCCGAGGATATAAGGATAATCGACACCAGAGAGATGCAGCGCCTCAGAGGGATAAAACAGCTGGGCACCGCATACCTCGTTTATCCCGGGGCATTACACACTCGCTTTGAACATGCCATAGGCACCATGCACATGGCATACAGAATCGTGGAATCCCTCAGGATGAGCGGAGCGGAGATTTCAAAGGATGATGAGGTCCTTATCAGGTCTGCGGCTCTGGTGCATGACATAACCCATGTTCCTTTCGGCCACACATTCGAGGACGAGAGAAAGGCGTTTCCAAGGCATGACATGGATGAAAAAAGAGCGAGACTACTCCTGAAAGAAGGAGACCTGGGTGATATTCTAGGAGATATGGGCATAGTGGATGATATTTTCAGGGTCCTTTATGGAAAGGGTGAGAATTACATCTCCGATATCGTGAAAGGTACGATATGTGCCGACCTTCTTGATTATGTGCGCAGAGACCTTTATTTTACTGGAATAAACGGCAATTACGATGACAGGATATTCCGCTATTTCACCCTTGAAGACGATAGACTCGTCCTCAATATGGAGAAGAGCGGGGAACTGAGGAGGGACGCTCTTTCCACAATCGTGGACATACTCAGGCTGCGCTACATCCTCACCGAAAGGGTATATTATCATCATGCAAAGGCTTCTTACGGTTCAATGATTGCAAAGGCCGTGGAGATGGCTGTAAGCGATAAAAATCCCCTGAAGATGGAGGACCTCTACTGGATGAGCGACAATTCCCTTATGGATTACCTGATTTCAAAGGATAAGGGGACAAAGAAGCTTGCCGAAGGAGTGAAGTACAGGGTGCTTTACAAAAGGGCCTACATGGTTTCCGGTGAAAAGCACAGGGAAAAATTTGTGCCGTATCATATTTCTCCACCCGAGAGCCCGAAATCCGCACTGCAGAACAGGGAGAGTGCGGAATGGATCATCTCATCCTCCCTTGGAATAGAGTTCGATGACATAATCATCCATGCTCCCAGCATAGACATGCAGATGAAGGAGGCCGATGTCCTCGTCAAGGTGCCGAAAAAAGGCATAATAAACCTTGCATCAATGGTCCATGAAGTTCCCGAGATAAAGGGATTCATAGAAAATTACCGGAACCTATGGAAGTTCTATGTTTTTGCAAGCCCGGAAGCGATAAAGAAGGTGGGAAAGGAAAGGATAAGGAAGGCGTGCGAGAGGCATTTCGGGGTTAAGAGTGAGATATGATCATATTATCTCAAAGAGGAATCTGTATGCCTTTTCCCTTTTCACAAATTCTCTCAAGATATCTCATCCAGAGGAACGAAATCTTCCTTCTTTTCAAGTATCCCGTACTGTCTTTCCATGAAATCCACATACTCCGCCTTTTCCATTAAATCTCTGATTGTCCGGTCGTATGTCTCTCCTTTTCTGCCGAAAGATTTCAGCATCTCTCTGGCGTCCTTGTGGATAGGTATGGGGTAACCCCGCTCATGTTATCGGAACTATGTATGGCTATGAGTATAAGTTGCTGTAAGTACTGTGTGATAACAGAGTATCGCAGAATTGATGATTTGATTCCTATACCCCACAGCTTGCCGCGGTCAGGTTCTTAATTTAATTTTTTATGGATTTTTTATCGTTTTCATCCACAGAGTCCATGATTCTTTCAAGTTCGCCGGCACTTATCTTTATGCCGTTTTTTCTTTCAAGACCTTTCAAATATTCGAACAGTACGTGATAAAGGAACCTGGCATCGAATTTTCTAAGTCCTTTTATGAATATATTTTTAAGAGGGCTAACAAGAACCTTCATGGCCTGTTCTTCCTCCAATCCTTCGCTAATCAGGAAATGCTTTTCTGCCCACGGATTTTCAAAGCTGTCCCCTATCTCTTTGATTTTTTCGGGTAACAGTACTATGGGCGGCAGATCCGTATCAGGGTACATTCTGTCGGCTCCCGGGAGTATTCTTTCGAAGTCGGTTGTCATATCGTCCAGTACCTGTCTCGTTTCATTTGGAACTCCGTCAAGAGCTTCTTTTGCCCTGTCCCGTATCTCCTCCAGAGCGGTTGTGACATCAGCCTCTGGGCCCCATACCAGCATGACCACATCCATCTTGCCGGCACCTGCCCTTTCCATCATCTCATCTCTGACCGGAGCAAGTATTTCTTCGTCGGTGTGTGCTATGTTGGGCATGTCGTCGAGGCATGCTATGACCCTGACCCTGCCCGCAAACTCCTCCGAAAACACCCTTCCTCCTCCGATGTCGATATCAAGTATGCCTTTAAAGAAAGACAATTTGATACCTCTCAGAATGCCTCCCTTTTGCACGGCTCTTTTAAGCGATTCTATGTTTATCATCTCTGTCAGATCATCATAATCAATGGGTTTGAGGCGAATATCCTCCTTTTTCAACCCTCTTCCAACGAGTTCGTCCCTTATCTCCAGAAGTTTCTTCTGCCTGTATGCCTCCAAGGCGACGAGGTCTTTTATGTATTGATATTTATCCACACCCTTGATCTCAACCCTTGAACCCCCGGTTATTGAAACGTTGACATCCTGTCTGGTTGCCCCCATTCCCCTTCTGACGATGCCAAGGGCTCTCATCGCCCATCCTATTTCTCTGGCGACATTCATGGCGTCCTCAGGTGTGTGCATGTCGGCCTCGGTAATGACCTCAACAAGAGGAGTGCCGAGACGGTCGGCTCGAAATCCTATGCTGTGTTCTCTGTCCCAGACCTCTCTGCAAGCATCCTCTTCCAGACAGAGGTGATGAATGCCTATTTTCCTGCCTTTGTATGGCAATTCTCCGTTTATGCCTATGACAGCCGTCCTCTGGAAACCGGTTGGGATACTCCCGTCCAGGTACTGCTTCCTGCTTATGTGGACCTCATCCACTATGGAACACCTGAAAAGAGATGCTATCTGGAGCGCAAACTCGAGAGCCTGCTCGTTTAGCGGGAAGGGTGGCGTATCATCCATTTCATAGGTACAGGAGTTATCCTTGTAAAGCAGATATGTAATCTCCTTATTCGTCCTGAATTCCATGAGTGCCGCCCTATCGTATTCTCCCATTTCGGATAGAGTGGGGCGCATGTGCCTCAGTATCCTGTAATCTTCCCTACCATTCTGATATTTAACAGGGCAGCGGCAGAATAGCTTCGTGTTGGTGTCAAGCTGCTGGTGGATTTCCAGACCTACCTTGAGTCCGACCTTGGTATAGTCCAGGATGTATTTCCGGTCCATCTGCTTGGGAAATACAGCTGTGATTTAAAGGTTAAGGGGGGGAAAGGTATAAATAAGAAAATCAATTATAATCCATGGATTCCAGAAGGGATGGAAATATACTCGTAATAAGGCTGGACGACGGAGAGGACCTTTTTTCATCCATCGAAGGGGTGCTTTCCGCAAACGAGATCACATCCGGTATAGTTCTAACCGGAATAGGCATGCTCAGAGACTTTGAGATCGGCTATTATGACGGGAAGGAGTACCATAAAGAACGGATAAAAGAGGCGCACGAACTCATCGCCCTCCATGGAAGCATCGCGAGTATGGGATTGGCACCGAGCCTCCATCTCCATGCAGCACTGGCAGATAGAAACCACAGGATAATAGGGGGACACCTTTTCGGCGGGAAGGTCGCCGTGGTCAATGAGATCAGCATAGCGATTCTGGACAGCGTTAAACTCGGCAGGTCTCGTGAAGAGCGGACCGGACTGCCACTCATGGACTTCTTAGATTAGACTTTTATACCAGACATTTATTATCGTTCGCAATGAAAAGAGTATCCAGAGAGATTCTGATAAAGGCTCTCGAAAACACCATAGGAACCCAGGGCATACCTAGAAAGGCCATAGAAAGCCTTGCCGACTATATACTCGAACTTTTCGGGTTCGAGGAGGCGATTTCCGACGACATGCTGAATCCCTCGGACAGAGACATATTCTATATGCTGGAAGATGTGGGCATACTGAGCACGGAAATGGATGAGGTGCCTGTCAAGCATGGCAGAAAGTGGATGATACACTACTGGAAGCTGAAGGTGGATGTAATCATGGCTCTGGCTGCCGAGGAAGAGGAAAAAGAAGAGCCGAAGGAGTACAACGTTTATGATGACGAGGAACTCTGGGAAAGGGATGAAAAGGAATGAAGCTCATAGCACTTATTTCCGGCGGTATAGACTCTCCGGTAGCAGCCCATCTTATGCTGAGAAAAGGGCACGAGGTTGCGGCTCTTCACATGGACAACAGACCGTTCACAGACGATGCTCAGATAGAAAAGGTGAAGATGCTGGTCAAAAGGCTTCAGGAAGTGCATGAAACCGAGGTTCCTCTGTATCTCGCACCACACGGAATTCCAACTCAGGAGGCCATAGCCAAGAACTGCACCAGGAGATATCAGTGCGTTATGTGCAGGAGGATGATGTTTCGGACCGGAGAGGCATTTGCGAAAAAGACAGGTGCTGATGCCCTGCTCACAGGCGAATCCCTCGGACAGGTGGCATCCCAGACGCTGAAGAACATATATGTGGAATCCCAGGCCATTGACATTCCGGTTATAAGGCCGCTCATAGGCTTCGATAAAGAGGAGATCGTGAGGATTGCAAAGGATATTGGTACCTATGAGATATCGATAATCCCATCGCTGTGCTGCACGATAACACCGAAAAAACCGAGCATAAACGCCAGACTGAAGGACATACTGAGGGAAGAGGAGAAGATTCCGGTCAGGGAAATCATAGAGACCGTGATGGGTAAGGTGGTGAGGGTTGAAGTATAGGGTCGTGAGGCTCTGCAAAACGAGTGCCGCCATCGAGGCGATTCCGGAGAAAAAAAAGAGCCTCGACCTTTACGAACTGGAAGAAAAACTCAGAGCTGCTGGATATGAGATAATAACCAATCTCGGCCCTATAATGGTAGTGAAAAAGGATGTGGAGATAACGATATACGATACTGGAAAGCTTCTCCTGAAAACAAAGGATGAAGAGAAGGCGAGGGAGGAAATAGAAGCGCTCCAGAGATATCTGTAATCTATTCTTTTCCCAGCATCCCCATTATCTCCCTCACCGCCTCGGCCATGTATCTGAGCTCCTTTTCGGTGTTGTGGATGTAGAATGACGCTCTGACCCCTCCTTCTATTCCCCGCGAATTGTACCATGAGTTAACACACTGTCTTCCTCCCCTCAGGAGTATGCCGTATTTCTCATCTAGCAGCACTGCAATCTGGTTCGAATCCAGCCCGCTTATCGTGAAGTTGAATATCCCTCCCCTGAGCTCAGGCTCCTGAGGTCCTATTATCCTGATTCCGCTCAGGTCCTCGAGCTCTTTCGTTATTATTCTGTTCAATTCGACCTCGTGTCTCTCTATCTCCCGCATCCCGATGGATTTCAGGTATTCGACCGCAGCCCCTGCACCTATTATCCCTGCATAGTCCTGGAGGCCGGCTTCAAAACGCTCCGGTGGCTCGAGAAGGGTTGCACATGCATATGTCGCATCCTCAACCGTGCCTCCTCCATAATTCAGAGGCTCGAGTTCCCTTAGAAATTCGTATTTTCCGTAAAGGCCCCCGATGCCCGTTGGTCCTGCCATCTTGTGGATGGAGAAGGCCAGAAAATCCACATCTATTTCCCGGACATCTATGGGATGGTGGGGAGCGCTCTGCGCCGCATCCAGAACAAAAATGGCTCCGTAATCATGCGCTATCTCCCCTATCTCCTTAGCAGGTATTGTGTATCCGTCGAGGTTAGATGTATGGACCATACTGACCACTTTAACATCCCTTCCCATATGTTCTTTGAACGCCTCGATGTTGAATGTCCCGTCCGGATTCGAAGGCACTATCTCGTGTCTTATGCCCCTCTCGGAGAGCTTCTGCCATGGTATCAGGTTGGAATTGTGCTCCTTGTCCGTGGTGAGAACTCTGTCATCTTTTTCGAGCTTCAACCCTCTGGCCACCATGTTCAGCCCTTCAGTTGTATTTCTGGTGAAAACTATCTCGTTATGCTCCGCCCCAAAAAATCCGGCTATCTTCTCCCTCGCTTCCTCAGTTCTCTCGGTAACCTCGATGGCAAGACGGTGAGCGCTCCTCCCCCCGCAGCCTCCGAGATTGTTGTAATAGTCCAGAATGGCATCTATGACCTTCTTCGGTTTCAGAGCCATGCATGCACTGTCCAGATATATCGTATCCGGGTTGTTCATTATCGCAGGGAAATCCTTACGGATTGATTCGGGGAGCATGGTGGGAGATAAGAAGAGGGTTAAAAAGGGTTCTCCAAGGCCCTCTATTTTCTTCCAGATTTTCCTCTTTTTTTCTTTCTTATTCTTTTATATGGCCCAGATGTTTGTTTTATAGATATTTTATTTCCTTTGTTGTCATACTTTACCCAGTGACTTCCTTCTTTAACTTGATATCTGTTTCTTATCGGTCCTCTTAATTTTTTCTTATCCGCTTTACTCCCCGCATCCAAAAGCGCATCTAAAATTGCACTATGAGGACTCTTTGCTGTATCCACCGCCTTTTTAGCTTTTTTAATGTCTCTCGATGCTTTTCCTATTAGTTTTTCAATCTTATTGGGTTTCTTATATTTCGCCATAAAACTACTATATATCTATATTATTTAAATTTTTCTAACATCCTAATCCTGCCTCTCATTTCAAAATGTAGATAATTGACAGACAAACTTTATATCTGTTGCATAATTCCTTTCTATGAACTCTACAGACTACGTGTATATCATCCTTGGTCTGATAATCGCTCTTTTAGGCTTCGGATACTATTTCATGCAACTTTTCAAATGGTATAACAGTGAGAAGAAAAAGATAGAGGAAGACATTAGCATAGTTAAAAAATACAATCCCGATATAGGAAAGCCAAAAGTTCTCGTCATGGCAATGCTTGGGGCCACCGGAACCATCTATGTCTTTCTGACAACAATGCTCACAGTTGTCTTGGGTTCGGAGACCTATCCCGTTGCAACATCCCTCCTTGCAAAATATGTATTTGTCGTTGGGCTTTCGGCATTCATCAGCAATCTGGCCAGAATACCCATGGGAATCAACGCAGCGGTGGATATGGCATACACGCCTTCTGCGAAACTACCCGAGGAAATAAGGAACACAAAGGACATCAATGCAAGATACAGGAAGGAAATGGAGTTCTACGACAGCCTCGGCATTAGAAACGGAAACAAGTACTTTAGAAAGCACATTGTATTTTTGTCGCTTCCAGAGACCCAGAGCATATATGCCCTTCTGATTTTCATAGAACTGATGGTATTCACAGGGCTTTCAGGAAGAGTAAAGACCGAAACGGACATAAGCTCTGCCTTTGCAAACAATATGTTCATGGCAGGACTTGTGTTGGTGTTGCTTTCGATCTCTGCGATATTCTTTATGAAAAAAGCTGCCGAGATACATATGGATGAATTCCCAAGAAAGGTGAAGATTGGGTCGATAGGTTACATTCCAGGGATAATCGGACTTTTAATAATGATGTATACAATGCTCCCTCTGATTTCCTAAAAACCCTTATTTACCCCACCCATTTCCAACTGTGAACGAAAAGCCCATGGCAATGGATGAAGTGGAGCGCAGACTTCGAGAGGCCTATGATAAGGACTTTCATTTCGAGGATGGGCATGTCCTTGGCTCTATGTGCTCTAAACCAGAAGATATTGCGGTGAAATACCAAGCTCTTTTTGCCGAGGCGAATCTTGGCAACAGAGGCCTTTATCCGGGAACTGCGGAGCTTGAGGAAGAGCTGATTGCCGATATTTCTGGGCTTATGCACCTGAAAGGTGGCTGGGGACAGGTTGTCGGCGGTGGCACAGAGGCAAATATAACGGCAATGTGGATTGCCAGAAACCTGAGCGGAAAGAAAAAGATACTTGCACCGGAGAGCGCTCACTTCTCCATGAAAAAGGCCGCGGATTTGCTGGGAATGGAGCTGTTGGAGGTAAGGCTTGATGACGATTACAGAATGGATGTTGACGACCTTCGGAGAAGGATAGATAAAGATACGGCAGTGATAATGGCGGTGGCAGGAAGCACGGAACTGGGTGCCGTCGACCCGATAAAGGAGGTAGGTGAGATTGCGGATGATGTTTTCTTTCATGTGGATGCCGCCTTCGGAGGCATGGTTCTTCCTTTTCTGGAAGAGCTGGAGATGTGGTCAGAGGAATGGGATTTCAGGGTGGAAAGCGTGGACTCAATATCCACGGACATGCACAAGATGGGCATGGCAACAGTCCCTTCCGGAATTCTGCTTCTCAGAAACAGAGAATATGTGAATCTCATATCCGTAGAATCTCCATATCTTACGAGTAAAAGAAACATAGGTCTTGCCGGAACAAGGCCGAGCGGTGCTGTTGCCGGGGCATATGCCGTTATTAAAACCCTGGGGAGGGAGGGATACAGAAAAATCGTGAGGAGCTGCATGGAAAACACCCGTTATCTGGTGGAAAAGATGGGGGAAATCGGGCTGGAGCCCGTTATAAAACCGGTTATGAATGTCGCCGCTTTCAGGACCGACAGAGCCGAAGAGATAAGGCGAGAGATGGACAGGCTAGGATGGAAGATATCCACATTGAGAAATCCAAAGGCGATAAGGATTATCGCTATGCCTTATGTGACGAAAGAAGTTATAAATGATTTCACGGAGGCACTTTCAGATGCGCTTAAATCTCTCTGATGCTGTGGAATGGGCGAAAAATAACGGATATGAAAGGGTCCTTGTCCAGATACCCGATGCTCTGATACCTCGAATAAAAGAGATTCTCGGGATATTTCGTGAGAACGAGATCGAGGTGAGGATGTGGATGGGAGGAAACTTCGGAGCGTGCGATACAGTGAATCCAGAGATTGCAGGATGCGATGCTCTCATCCATATAGGTCATGCGGAGATGCCGAACATAAGGCTAAATTATCCCGTTTATTTCCATGAATTGAGGGATGATGTTGACCTGATTCCTGTCGTGAAAAAGGTGATTTCGGAGCTTGAAAAGGATGTTGGATTGCTGACAACCGTACAGCATGTGCATAAACTCCGGGAAGTGCAGGGATTCCTTAAAGATGAGGGAATAAACGCCCTTGTCGGAAATCCAACGGGAAGGGTGAAGTATCCCGGGCAGGTCCTGGGCTGCAATTTCTCACCCGCTCTGATGCTCAGGTCAAAGGTTTCCATGTATCTGTACATAGGAACCGGCAGATTTCATCCGCTTGGTGTTGCCATGGTCACAGGAAAAAAGGTGCTGGCCCTTGATCCCCACACAGGAAAACACGAGCTGATAGAGCAGGACGATAGATTTCTCAGAGTAAGGTACGGTTTGATTGCGAAGGCCATGGATGCAGAGAACTTTGCCATACTTGTGAGCATCAAGCCCGGGCAGGAGCGCATGAACATGGCACTTGAACTGAAGAAGAAAGCAGAGGAAAAAGGGAAGAATGCGGACATACTTGTTATTGACAGAATATCCCCGGATGCTCTTTTCGGCTCCGGCTATGATGCGTATGTTTCAACGGCATGCCCGCGCATAGCTCTTGACGATTACATGAACTATGATAGGCCAATACTGACAGCCATGGAGTTTGAAATCGTGCTCGGGATAAGGAAAGAATGGGCCATGGATTGCATGATGTAAAGAATATTTCAGATATCGTAAGAGAACAGTCGATTCCAGGAGGGCATTTTAACGAAAACTTTATATGGCATCCAACTATGTAGTAAGTATCTCTCGAGAGAACACTTGATGGAGGTAAAAAGATGCAGAAAAGGAAAGAAAGAAGCAGAATGATGCTTTTTGCCTGGGCAGTATCAGTTATATTCATACTTTCGATTTTTACATATTTTCCCATAGAAGCGTCCTCTTCGGAAAACACTTCACAGAACTCAGCAGGGTTCGAATACGTCCAGATCCCAATCACGGGACCGGACACAGTGGCTCGGTTGAGAGCGCAGGGACTTGAGGTGGTCGATGACAGTGGATGGGCCGCCATAGTCAAAATGCCTCTCGACCAGAAGGAATTGATGAAGGGAAGA
>JAJRTH010000055.1 GCA_024278375.1 archaeon
ATCCTCTTGTGGCCACTATGTACAATAATATCGGAGGGGTGTATGACTCGAAAGGAGAGTATTCCGAAGCTCTTAGATACTACAACGAAGCACTTGATATAGACAAAGAGATATATGGGGAAAAACATCCAGATGTGGCAACAAGGTACAATAATATCGGAGGAGTGTACAAAGAATGGGAAGAATATGATAAAGCAGCAGACTACTACAAGAAAGCATTGAACCTGTTGATTCATTTCTTTGGAAAAGAACATCCCCATACATGGATTACTGCTAAGAATTTGCTGGCCGTCTGCATAGAACTCGAAGATGAGGAATGCATAAGAAGATGTGCGGAGATACTTAGAGAAAAACCTGAAAGTGAATGAGATTTTTCTTCGTCCTCGAAATCCCAGCATCCGTGCATATCTTTTAATATCCCCACATCATTTGATATTCATGAAACCCGTTCTTCAGGTTGCCCTTGATATGATGAATCTCCACAGAGCGCTCCGCATAGCAGAAGAGGCCGTGGAAGGCGGAGCGGACTGGATTGAGGCCGGAACTCCTCTGATAAAGAGCGAGGGGCTTGAATCCGTGAGAGCGCTGAAAAAGGAGTTCAAAGGGCATGCGATAGTTGCCGACCTGAAGACCATGGATGTGGGCGGGCTTGAGACCGAAATGGCCGCGAAAGCCGGTGCCGATATAGTGACCGTTCTCGGAGTTGCCGATGACGGAACCATCCAGGAAGCCGTAAGGGCGGGTAGGAACTACGGAGCCAAGATAATGGTGGACCTTCTCGGTGTGGACGACAAGGTGAAACGGGCGAAAGAGCTCGAGGATATGGGTGTTGACTATCTATGCATCCATGTCGGCATAGACCAGCAGATGCTCGGGAAGGACCCATTCGGTGACCTCAGAAGGATAGCCGGCGAGATTTCCATTCCGATAGCCGTGGCAGGCGGAATAAATTCAGAGAGCGCTCCACGTACCCTAGAAAACGGTGCGAGCGTCGTCATTGTGGGCGGGGCAATAATCAAGGCTAAAAATGTCACGGAGGCCACAAGGACCATAAAAAGAGCAATGGAGGAGAGAAAGGGCATAAAGACCGAGCTTTTTAAGAAATACTCGGAGAGCGAGATAAGAGAGGCGTTCATGAAAGTATCCACTCCGAACATAAGCGATGCTATGCACAGAAATGGGGCTATGCATGGAATAATCCCCAGAATCAAAGCGGGAAGGAAGATGATAGGCAGGGCGGTAACCGTCAGGACAATGGACGGCGACTGGGCGAAACCAGTTGAAGCGATAGACAGAGCCGGCAGGGGAGACGTCATCGTCATAGATGCCGGCGGAGGATACAATGCCATCTGGGGCGAGCTGGCCTCATGGTCATGCAAGGTCAAAGGTGTGGAAGGAGTGGTCATAGACGGCGCCGCAAGGGATATCGATGCCATAGGAGAGATGGATTTCCCCGTTTTCTCCAGGAATATTTCTTCCAATGCGGGAGAACCCAAGGGATTCGGCGAGATCGGGATTGAGATAGAGTGCGGCGGTCAGAAAGTGCGGGAAGGAGACTGGATAATAGGGGACGAGAGCGGTGTTGTCGTGGTTCCTAGAGAAATGGCCGTTGAGATAGCGAACAGAGCCCTCGATGTGAAGGAACACGAAGACAGGATAAGGGAGGAGATACAGAGAGGAAGCACTCTGTCAGAGGTAATGAAGCTCGACAGATGGGAGAAGATAGGGTAGAGATTAAATATCAATTAGATATGCCGCTGTTGTCTTACCCCCTGGGCGCGTGGCCTAGCCTGGATAGGGCGGCGGCCTCCTAAGCCGCAAGCCGTGGGTTCGAATCCCACCGCGTCCGCTTCGATGTCTTTCTTTATGCTCGCTGCGCTGGCCAGAGCTCCAAAGAAAGACATCGATGAGAAAGAAAATCGCTCTGGCCTCCTCGCTCGCACTATTTTCCGAGGTGCGCTTCCGCAAAGCAAAAGAGCACTTTGATATCTCGCTGCCCACCCTGGAGATGGACCCTATCCTGCCTCTTTTCTGGCGATAGGGGGGTCTGAACGAGTGGTAGCAGCCACGAGAGAGAAAGAGAAACTATTTTAACCAAAAAGAGATGGCGGCTACCAGAGGGCCCGTGGGGTAGCTTGGCATCCTTGTGGCTTCGGGACGGCCTTTCTTTGGCTGGCAAAGAAAGCCTAGGGAAAGAAACCCGCAGTCGCCAAAGGCGAGAAAGGTCGCAAAACAGCCATAGACTCAGGTTCAAATCCGGGCGGGCCCATTTATTTGATTGCTATATCCCACCTTGCTTCGGTTGGGCTATTCATTTCTGTTTTTAGTGTTATAATTCACCTTACTATAAATTTTTTATTTGCAATCGACAGGCATATCATAGTTTCATAAGGGAAAACGTACTATCCCGAAATCATTTTACACTTCAAGTAACGGCCTTCAACAAGTTAAAGACCTCAGTTTGCAATTCATTGCAAACAAACCACCCCCTATTCGAATATCTTTTCCTCAGGAAGCTTTCGCCAGAAAGCTTCTTCAGGGGTTTCAGCATTATCGAAGTCCAGACTCATATGTGGTTTATCATATTTTCAGCCTCTTAATAAGAGGCTTCTGCCCAAAGCATAGCTTTGGTCATATAATCCTCTATGGGCTCATCGATATTATTGAAGAATCTCTTCTTAGCTTCAACAAGTCCGAAGGACCGTTCTATCTTGTTAGTCTGTGGATGATGGAATCTGGCAAGAATATGCTTTATACCGTTCTCTTCCAGAAATTCACCGAATTTATGATTTGCATAGCCTTTCTTGTCTTTTCTGGAAGCCGCGAACTGTGTCCCATGATCTGTAATAATCTCCAGCTTTCGCATCTTCGACAAAGAAAAAGGCGTTATGGAAGCAGAGCTTCCAGAGCCCTCTTTAAGAAGAGGGCATAAAGTATTTGGGATACTACATTTCATAAGGGAAAAAGAAAAAGCATATAACCCGAAGACGGATGTCTCCCCGTGCTCAAATCTGCTGTTATAGGTTCCGGGGGCGCCGGCAGGAACATGCTTTCTCTGCTTTCAGGCTCGGATATTCCTCTTTATCTGATAAACTCCGTAAATGACCCGGCATACAGAAACATCTTTTCGAACAGCACGGAAATAATGGCCTCCGTTTCAACGGACCCGCAGATAAAAAGAAGCCTGATGACCACGGAGAAAGCGGCACTTCAGGTGATGAATGAGCATGACCTCGTTTTTTCCTTATCCGGTCTCGGGGGGTTCTATGGTACTATGGTTCCTGTGATGTTGTCCAGATTGTCTGGAAACCTCGTTCCCTTTGTGGCCATACCATTTTCAATGGAAGGAGAGGGCAGGAAAAAGCAGGCTCGCTATGGGCTAGAGAAGCTTTTGGAGTGCGCTCCATGGGTTCTCGCCCTTGAAAACGACAGACTCCTCGAAATCGCTCCGAATGCCACAATTCAAGGTGCTTTCAGGGCCATAAACATGGTATTTGCTGATTGCATTATTCAGATAACAGAGAACTTCGAAGATGCAAAAGAGGTGATTGGTGCACTCACCGGAAAGGTCGGTATCGGAATTGGCGAAGGGGAGGGCATGAACAGGGCAGAGAAAGCCCTCAGAGATGCTTTCCGCTCACCATGGCTCAATCCCGAAAAGAGGGCTATTTTGATAATGAGAGGCGGAAGCAGTGACGATTTTTTCTGGACAATCTCCGAAATGGAGGAGAAAGGGCTGGAAATAACTCTTAAAAGGCATTGGGCCGGAAGTGGAAAAATAGAACTACTCATCATCGGGTAAAGCGTAGAGTTCCCCGTTTATCCGTATTATCTTCACTTTTTCTCCGGGAACCCCCGGATATTTGAGCGTAACCGTTCTGTAATTTTCAGGATGAAGCACCTGCACCTCGCCATTTCTGAACGATACCACCACGGCCTCTTCCGCATCCTCTTTTCTGGCCAGAATCCTGAACTTTCTAGCATCTCTGTCCCTGACCTTGATATCGTTTCCTCTTTCGAGTGGTGAGAGTCTCCAAGTGTCCCCCGTCATTGCTGTTATTCTATAGTATTTTCCGAGATATTCGACGAAATCTCCTTTCTTGTATTTCGGGAGCCTCACGGAGTATGTGAACCTGTAGAAGTCCTCTCCCTCTTTTCTACCGGTAAGCTTCTTGGATTCGGTCAGACTTCCGGACAGATGCTCTGCAAGGGACTTCGCAACGGTTTTCGCAGCTCTCGAACTGCTTATGTACAGGTCAAGGCCGCCGTGCACCTCCTCTTCCTGTGTTATGAAAATATCCCTGGAATGTCTTCCCATCTCCTCCACTCTGCTGGCCACGAACTCCTCGGCATCGATCTTTTCTTCCAGGCTCAGCTCCCTTCCTGCTCCCCTTATCTGGATTATGGCCTCGTAATATCCTCCATGTATTCTGCTGCATCGCGGGCATGTGGAGCTCCTGATTCTGACCTTAGATCCGAAATCAACCTCTTCCTTTATCTCCCCCACCTTGACCAGAAGTCTTCCTTTGAAGACATAGCTGTGAGAATTCTGCTCGGTTATAGATGTCTCGGCGCTCATCACACTGGCATCTTTCAAGATCGATATTTGAGACAGGCACAGTTCCTGGAGACTTTTACGTAAGTCGTCGGTGTCCTCCCATCTCTTTCCGTCGAGAGATACGGCTCCGCAGTGAGCGCATACGTGAATATCCATGTAATCCGGAATCTCCAGCAATTTGTGGGTATCCAGGTAACACTCCCTGCACATCCCGTCATGAACCGCTTCCGTTTTCCCGCATATGAAACACTTCACGGCAATCCTTTCAGTAGCTCTCTAAAAAACTTTTCCATATCCGTGCCTCTGCCGGGCTGAAAGTTTTATAAACCCGCACGCATGACATACTGATGAGCTGGACGCTGGCAATGGTCAACGCATTTTACCATCCATATATCGGGGGGACCGAGAAACACATGTATGAGATAGGCAGGAGGTTGGCGAGAAAACACGATGTGATTGTAATAACATCGAAGCTGGAGGGCACGAAACCCTATGAGGAATCGGAAGGTGTGAATATACACAGACTCAATACAAAGCTTCTCAAGCTGCCCCATCTTTATCCGCCCCCTTATCCAATCTGCAAGGGAATATATGGAGAGATGGAGGAACTCCATAAACGATATGGTTTCGACTTTATAAATCTCCACGGGAGGTGGTTCCCTTCCTTCAACAGATCCGTGAAATTCGGCAGGGAAAGAGGGATAAATACGGTGTTGACCCTGCACAACGGAAGCCCTTACGGGATTGATCCACTCACTACATTCTTCGGTGGACTCTATGAGAATCTACAGGGAAAGAGGGTTCTGAGGGATGTGGACCGGATAATAGCCGTGAGCGAGGGTGTGAAAAGAGAAATCGCGGTCTATGGCATAGATAAAGCGAAGATGCGCGTGATACACAACGGTGTGGATACGCGCAAATTCTCGCCAAAAAAACCGAAGTACAGGGAAAAATACGGGGAAGGCTTCGACCACCTGCTCCTATTCAGCGGAAGACTTGTGAAACAGAAGGGTCTGGAATACCTTTTCGAGGCCATGAAACTCGTTGTAAGAGAACAGCCGAGAACAAGGCTGCTGATAATGGGAAAGGGAAGCATGAGATCGAAGCTGGAGAGAAGAGCGAAGAGGCTCGGAGTGGAGAAAAACATCCTTTTCACCGGTTTCCTGCCGGAAAAAGAGATACCTTACATCTACTCCTCCGCCGACCTGTTCGTTCTGCCGTCGATATCCGAACCTTTTGGAATAGTCCTTGTAGAAGCCATGGCATCGGGCACTCCGTGTGTAGGCACGGAAGTCGGAGGAATTCCCGAGATAATACGGAACGGTGTTAACGGTTTCACGGTGCCTCCGAGGAAGCCTGAGAAGATGGCATCCAGAATCCTCGAGATACTCTCGGACGAATCTCTGAGAAAGAAGATGGCAAAAAGGAGCAGGGAAATCGCCGTAAAGGAGTTCGACTGGGAGGTCATAGCGAAAAGGACCGAAAGATTTTACAGGGACTGGTTGGAGAACGGTTAAATAGACGCTCTATATGATTAAAGGGTAACTATGAGAATAGCCTTCTTCACGGATACCTATCTACCGAACGTCGACGGTGTGGTCAGCAGCATCATCAAGCTTAAAGAAGCTCTTGAAAAAAGAGGCCATGAGGTCTTTGTCTTCGCACCTTCGCCGGACGGGAGAGACAGGAAGGAAAGGGACGTTCACTATCTGCGCTCCAAACCGTTTCCGCCCTATCCTCAGTACAGGCTGGCCCTGGTCAGGTCTCCGACGATAAGAAAGGAAATCGAGGAACTGGGCATCGATATAATCCATAATCACGGCGTGGCCCTTACCGCCATCTCGGCAATGAAGTGCGGTGTGCCGAAAATCTCGACTTTCCATACGAACATAGCCGAAAGTGTGCATTACATAGCGAAAATACGGCATCTCGAAGGCATAGCGAAGGAAACGGCATGGGCGCATCTCAGACGACTGTATTCCAGATACGACCTTATAACCGCACCTTCAAAAAAGACCGTGAGGCTGCTGGCTGAAAAAGGGATAAAAGCGGAATTTCTACCCAACGGCATCGATCTCTCCTCTTTTTCCGGAGAAAGAAGACCCGCAGGGAGGCCTCTGCTGATACATGTCGGAAGGGTTGTGAAGGAGAAGAATCTGGAAAAGACCTTCGAGATGGTGGGATACGCAAGGAAGATTTATCCGGAACTGAGGTTTGCGGTCATCGGAACCGGGCCTGCCATGGATTACTACAAAAAGATGGCGGAAGAGACGGGAATATCGGACATTGTGGAGTTCACGGGCTATGTTGATGAGAGGACCCTTCGAGAGTACTATCGTAGGGGGGATGCCTTTGTCTTCACCTCCCTGTTCGACACACAGGGAATAGTCGTACTGGAGGCCCTTGCCTCGGGAATGCCCGTTCTTGCGCTCGAAGGAAGCTCCGGCGAAGAAATCATAGAGAACTTGGGCACCGTGTTTTCCGGGAAGGAGGATTTCGCCGAGGCTTTGGAGAGGGCGATGGAAATAGACGATGCCAGAAAGATGGTCTCCCTTGAAAAGTATGACATAGGAAATGTCGTTGCCGAACTTGAGAAATATTATAGGAAACTGTCCACATAAAATCCGAAAAAGGTAAATAAAGCGACGGAAATTGAGGCATATGAAATATACGATTACAGCATCCGCAATAATGCTCCTTTCCATGTTCATGCTCCTTCAACCTGTTTTCGCCGAAACACAGCCGGAGGCATGGATGGAACCCGAAAATCCCACGGATGAGGACACAATAAGGTTCTACTGCAGGGCTCCCGGGGCCTATGAGGTGAAGTTCAATATATGCTCCGATGACGGAAGCATCTGCTATCTCCAGACAAATCACGGAAAAACCGACAGTGAAACGTGGTGGGTTGAGGTGGACCCGATGAAGGTGGGAACAAAGGCTCATTATGAGGTTACAATCGTATATCAGAATGATACAACGGGAAACGAGAGTGAGGTGAATATCGGCCCGTATCATTTTGAGGTGGACGCCTCGCTGAGACCTGAGACAGATGACACCACACCTTCTCCCGCAGTGGCTTTGATAATTCTCACGGTAGCGATTTCCGCAACAATCTGGGGGAAGATAAAGCGTGATTAAGAAACTCATCCCAATATTCTTTGTTATAATTTTCCTCTCGGGGAGCGCTCCTGCCATTGAAAAGGCGCCTGATTTCAGTATAACTGACGTGAATACGGGGAAGGAATACAGGCTCTCGAATTTCACGGGAAAGATTGTCCTTCTGGATTTCATGTCAATAAGCTGCGAGGGTTGCGAGGAGCTCGAAGCCGCGATGAGAGAGCTCTGGCCAGAATACAACGATACAGCGATCTTCATCACAATAGATGTGCTTTCTACGGACAGCCCGGATGAGCTCAGGGCGAAGAACCTGCCCTGGATTGCGGGAATGGATACGGAATCCATACACGTGGAATACGGGGTAACAGGCATACCGAGGGTGATCGTAATCGACAGGGAGGGATATGCGGTCTTTGTCCACGAAGGTGTGATGAACGCCGATGAACTTAGAAGTGCACTGGATTCGGCGATTAACAGCGAATCCTGGAGAGTGGAGATTCCGCAGATGAGCATATACGTAATAGCGCTCTTCGCAGGTATAGCCTCGTTCTTTTCGCCCTGTTCATTCCCCATGCTTCCCGGCTATATGGCATATTATTTCGGGATAGGCAAAAAGGAATCGGGGTACCGGAAGGCTGTTGCGGGCGGCGGTGCTGCGGCAATCGGAATGATAACGGTTTATCTCCTGGTGGGAGCTCTCCTGCTTTACTCCGCGTCTCTCGTAAGTCCGTACATACCGATGCTCGGAATAGTTGTGGGGGCAGCCCTCATAGTCCTTGGAATACTCATGTTCACCCCGCTCCAGTACGATGCTCTTCTTAGGCCGTTTAGGCCCTTGAGTTCCGGGATAAGGCGCATATTCGGGAGAAAAGAGCACGGTTTAGCTGCAAAGCTCTTCGCATACGGCGTCGGATACGGGAGCGCTGCCACGGGATGCACGGCACCGGTATTTCTGGCGGTCATAATGGCGGCCATGTCCTCTTCTTTTATGACAGGGATTCTGGCTCTGCTGATATACTCGTTGAGTGCGGGCCTGCTCATGGTATCCGTGACCCTTCTCATGGCAACCGTGGAGCACAAGGCCATAGATTTTCTGAAAAGGAACACCGAGAGGATAAAGATGGGGAGCGCTCTCATGCTGATAATCGTGGGAGCGTATCTTATAGGATATCATCTGATATGAGAAAAAGGTTTCATAGTCTCCTCGCTACTTCGACCAGCAACTTCACGAAGTTGTCTATGTCCTCGGCGTGCACCACCTCAACAGGTGAATGCGTGTACCTCATCGGAACTCCTATCGGAATGACGGCCGAGCCGCTCTCCTGAATTGCCGAAGCGTCGGTCGTTCCACCTGTAAGGCCCTTCTGATACGGTATCTTGGATTTCTTCGCAATATCTTCAATCTTCTTTCTTATGTGTTCGGCAGCGATGAATCTGCCGTCAAGAATCCTTAGCACAGGACCTTTTCCGAGAACTATCGGAACCAGATGGGTCGGCATGTCCGGTGCATCTGTGGTGGTGTATGTGTCAACCGCAATGGCCCAGTCGGGTTTAATGGTGTTCGCCACAACAAATGCTCCTCTCAGACCTATCTCCTCCTGCACAGTCCATACGAAGCTTATCCTCTTGTTGAGTTTCTTCTTTGAGAGTATCTGCAGAGCCCTGAGTATCCCATAGGTTCCCACACGATTGTCCAGTGCCCTGCTTATGATGTATTTTCCGTTCATAACATCGAAGTCCTTCTTTATCGTTATCGGGTCGAGGATTCTTATCCCCAGTTTTTCGGTATCCTCTTTGCTTCTGGTGCCGACATCAACCCGCATGGTTTCGTATTTTTGCACCTTCTTGGCTTCCTCGGGGTCAAGGGTGAGGTGAGGTGCCTTTATCCCTATCACTCCGGGCACAGGTCCTTTATCGGTGTAGATGATGACCTCCCTTGCAATCAGGGTTCTGTTATCCACTCCTCCAACTGTCCTTATCCTGAGGGTTCCATCTTTCTCTATGTTGGATACAACCATACCTATCTCGTCCATGTGCGCTGCCATCACCAGATGCCTCTCTCCCTCTCCTATCTCCGCTATCAGGTTCCCTATGTTGTCCATCCTTATCCTGTCTGAATTCACGTAGTCCTCTATTATCGAGCGTATCTCCGTGGCGATCGGCGACTCAAAACCGCTCACTCCCGGTGTCAGGGTGAGCCTCCTCAAAAGATCGAGTTCTTCCGGTTTCATGGGTGTGGAATGAAAGGTGGGTTAATAAGGTTGCGGGAAGAGCCTTATTTTATTCAGCCTATATGCTCTTCTCTCTTCTAATCCATTCTCTGAAAAAGAAATCTTCAATACGGTTCTGATATATCAGCCCCCGCTTTTCAAGGGATTCCGTGGCCTTTCTAAGGTGTGCAAGTGTTTTCAACCCGTATTTTTCTATGAATTCCGTATTTGTTGTGAAATGCCTGTCTTCCATGGCCATTATAAGGAGAAGCTTTCTCTGGTACTCCGACCTTATCCCCATCCAGATAATCTCAAATCCCGAATTGAGGGATGAGATTATGTTTCCCAGAGCCTTCTTTGCGGTTCCTATGTCCACATCTCCGAGATTCCATGCCTCATGACATATGGCCTGAACATAGAAAGGTATGCCTTCACTGAAATCGATTATAAAGCGGAGAGCCTCATATGTGATCTTTCTATCGGTTTCCTCGAACCTTTTGATAATGAACTCTTTAAGGTCTTCTTAGGGTATTGGCCCAAGTTGCATCATCTTTCCGAACCTGTAGAACGGTCTCTCTTTATCCTCGAATATCAGAGACATTAGATGCCTTTCGCTTCCTGCGAAAATATAGGTAACATTTCTGTGCCTTTCTATAATCGCTCTCATCATCTTTTCCGTCTGAATGCCGTCCAAGCGCTCTATTTCCTGAAATTCATCGAATGCCACTATAAGCCTTCTCTTCCTGCCCAGCCTTTCGGGAAGTTCCAGAGCGTCCTCCAGTAGTTCGTTTCTTTCCCTGACGATCGGCTCTATTCCAATTTTTCCATCCGAATCAAGAAAAACCCTTATGCTCGTGTTTTTAAAGAATTTTCTTATTTCAGCCCTGAGTTTGTCCATAGAGGTGTATGATGCTCTGAGAATTTCATTTATTATCAGCTTTGCCATGTCTTCTATGGTCGTTGCTCTCTCGATGTTTATCCTAACACCCAATGCCTCTTTTCTATCAATCCTCCTGAAAATCTCCTCTATCAGGGAAGATTTCCCCATCTTTCGCGGGGAATACAGAATCACATGCTGTCCTGAAATCACATCTGAGATGAGATTCTCTATCTCTTTCTCTCTGTCCACAAAGTGCTTCCCCGTGACTATCGCACCATAGATGAAAGGATTTTCCGTTTTCATGCCACCGAAAACAGAGCACCTCTTTATAACCTTTTGGTTATAACTATTTAGTTATAAGCTTTTGGTCATCCAAGATCGAGACTGCCAAGTTAAGAGATCCAGAAGTGTAGAACAAGATGAATGATTTCGGCCACGAGTTTACCGTTGTTATTCTGGCATTTTCAGGGAATCGGTTCCAGAATCTTTTGGTTCCGGATTTCAATACGCTGAACCATCCCCC